>JAFUBA010000037.1 GCA_017460395.1 Clostridia bacterium
CCATCGGGAACATTGACCTGGTGAACGGGTACCTGTGTCTGATGATCCCCCTGTGCCTGGGGCTGTGTCTCATGAAGGGTGTAAGGGGCAACGTGCTCCTTCTCCTTGCCGGCTTTTCCGGCATGGTGCTGGAGTGTCTCATGGAGGTCCAGTCGGGGCAGATGGCGATGCTCCTCTATGTGGCCGCCCTCCTGGTGGCGGCCCTCCTGAGAGCGGCGCTTCGAAAAAGGTGCTTTCTTCAGCTTTCGCTCTTCTGCCTGGCTCTCACCATCCGGCAGCTTCTCTACCTTCCCTGGCTCGATGATCCCATGTTTCGCCAGCAGGTGACGGAGGCGGCCGAGCTGGGTCAGGTCTATACGAGCGAGGCACCCGCGTTCGGGTTTCACATGACGGCCCTTCCGTATCTTGCCGCATGCTTTGCCTTTGCGGCCCTGGCCGTCGTCTCCCATCTGCATCCGGGGCGCGCCGTGCGCGCGCGATGGATCCTGGGGAGCGGCGCGCTGCTTGCGCTGGCCGGCTTCCTTCTTCTGTGGCTGTATCCATGGGACGGGGGGAGCGGCGCCGTGTGGGAGCTCCACGAGATCCTCTCGGGACGCGGGCAGGACAGCTTCGGATCCTGGCGGTGGGGCGTGTGGCGGCACACGCTGGAGATGAGCGGGAAGAGTCCGCTCTTTGGCACCGGGCCCGACACCTTCCTGTATGCCATGCAGGCACATCTCCTGGAGACGGGGGCCGTGCTCGGGGAAAACTTTGACAATCCCCACAACCTGTACCTCGGCATGCTCTCCCAGAGCGGTATCCCGGCGCTTCTTTTCTACCTTGGGATGATCGCATCGACCCTCTGGGGACTCATCCGGCGTGGTGCGCGGAATATGCAGGGGCATCCTGAATGCGTCTGTCTCACCCTCGCGATCTGTCTGTATTTTTTTCAGGGCCTGTTCTGCTTTAGCCTGTGCATCACATCGCCCATGGTCTTTACCGTGCTGGGCCTTGGTGCCGGGGCGGCAGACAAATTTCAATCACAGGGGACACGCCCATCAAAAGGGCTGTGAAGAAGAATGATGAAACCACTTTCCGTCATGCGCACCCGGGCAAGGGATGCGCTGAGGCTGCATTTTATATTGGCCCTTGTGGCCACGCTCCTGGCGTCCCTGCCGAGCCTTCTTCTGCAGGCGGCCGTGATTTTCTCCCAGGACTCCTTCCTCCATGTGCTCCAGCAGTATCAGTACGCACAGATGACCGATGAGGTCTTCCTGAGGGTTCTGAGGGGTACGGTATCCTACCTCCCGTCCAACGTGCGCCTCCTCTGGCAGCTGCTGCCGGTGAGCTATCTGGTGTTGCCCTTTTTAAACCTTGGAAGGCTCTACCTGATGCTCCGCATGATCCGGGGCCTGACCGTCACGGCGGGGGACCTGTTTGCGAGGGCGTGCTGCTTTCTGAAGGCGATCGTGCTGCAGGTGATCATATCCGTGAAGGTGCTCCTCTGGGGCCTCCCCGGCTTTGCCGTGATGGTGCTCAGTGTCTTTGTGCTCCAGTGGACCCAGTCCCTGGACGCGTTCACGTTCCTGTACATGGCAGGCCTTGCGGTGATGATCGTCCTCATGATCCATGCAAGCCTTTCCTACGCCATGGCACCCCTTCGCATGGCCGACCAGAAGGAGCGGGGGCCGGTGGAGTGCCTCCGCACCTCCAAACAGTGGATGCGGGGGCGGACCCGGGAGCTGTTTGCCGTCATCGCCTTCTTTTTCCTGTACATGCTGCTCAACGAGATCGTCTCAAGCCTTGCGGCCAACATTTCCGACCTGCTGGGGACGGTGGTGAGCCTCATCCTCAGCCTGATCGTGAATGCCTATCTGCAGATGACCGTGTGCGTGTGGTATGAAGAGAATTTCGCGGGCCTTTCGCAGACAGCGCAGGAGACGGAGAAGAGGGATCCCTTTGCAGCAGAATAATTTGCAGAAAAGCGGCTTTTCATGGCCGCTTTTTCTCCGACAGGTGGCCGTGATCGCGATCCCGGTGGCCCTTCAGAACCTCCTGACCACCACGGGCTCCATGCTGGACACCGTGATGGTGGCAAGCCTCGGCCCGGAGGCCGTGGGCGCGATGGGCCTGTGTGCGCAGTTTTCCTCCCTCATGTTCTCCTGCTACTGGGGGTTTGTGGGCGGCGGTATGCTGTTCTTTTCCCAGTACTGGGGCGCGGGGGACACGGAGAGCATGGAGCGTTCCTACGGCGTGACGCTCACCTTCATGATGGCCGTCGCCTTCATCTTCTCGGGCCTGGCGCTGCTCAGGCCCGATGCCGTCATGCGCCTTTACACCGACAAGGAAGTCTTTCACGGGATCGGCATCAGCTATCTGAGGATCGTGGGGCTCGCCTACCCCCTGCAGGTCTTCTCCATGGCCATGGCAAGCCTCCTGAGATCCACCGAGCGGGTGAAGATCCCGCTCTACGCCTCCATATGCTCGGTCGTGACGAATGTGCTTCTCAACTGGCTCCTGATCTTCGGGCACCTGGGGTTCCCGAGGATGGGGATCCAGGGGGCTGCCACGGCGACGGTGTGCGCGGGGCTTGTGAACGTGCTGGTCATGCTGGTGCTGGGACGGAAGTGCGAGTATCTCTTCCACGTGAAAAACCATTTCCGCTGGAAAAAAAGCACGCTCCGTATCTATTTTCAGAAGTGCGCGCCCATCCTGGCCAATGAGCTGCTCATCGGCGTGGGGAACATGATCATCAACATCGTGCTCGGGCGGCAGGCCGAGGAGGCCATCGCGGCCCTGGCGGTGGTCAGGACCCTGGAGGGGCTGGTGATCGGGTTCTTCGCAGGCTTTGCCAACGCAGGCTCCATCCTGGTAGGCAAGGAGGTGGGCGCGGGACGCCTGGAGACTGCCTGGCAGCGGGGCTGGCGCCTCACCTACCTTTGCATGGGCACGATCTTTGTGATCTGCGCGGGACTCGTGATCTTCCGGGGGAACATCCTCCATCTCATGGGACTCAGGGACGCAAGCCTTGCGGCCGGGCGCGGCATGCTGACCATATACTGCTGCGCGGCCGTCATCCGCATGGGGAACTGGGCGCAGAACGACATCTACCGCGCGGGCGGGGATGCGGCGTTCGGGACGATCCTGGAGATCACCTTCATGTTCCTGATGGTCGTGCCCTGCGTGTATCTCACCGGGATCCGGTGGCACCTTTCGTACTTTATCGTGTTTGCCTGC
>JAFUBA010000038.1 GCA_017460395.1 Clostridia bacterium
CAAACACATGCTGCCCATATTCCCGAACTATTTTGGGTACACCACGTCCACTCTTTTCGCTGATATGTAGTTGAAGAAAGATTTCAGATAGCTTTTTGTTCACCGGGATAGAGAGGCCAGAGAAGAATCCTTCTTTTGTTTGACCTGGAGGCAATGATCCGAGCGATATGATCTCGATTCTATCTTCATATGCTGTGAACATAGGGGCATCCCCATTCAACCAAAAGTTGTGCACAAAAGCGTTTATCACAGCTTCAGAAAATGCTGTTTTACTGAACAGTGGAACTTCTTTCCGTTCTACTTTTCTATCGCGTTCATCAGCTTGTGGTACATTGAGAGTGTCACCGAAATCTAATACTTTATCAAGGGACATCACAATACACATATTGCCAAATTCCCTGACCGCATACATGGTCGACGCTTTGTCCTTTCCGTTAAAAACAGCAAAGCGGATTGGAATATGAGGATTGTCTGAAAGAAGCTGCGCGAGCATATTGTATTTCCCATTGGGAGTAAGAAGTTCCAGATTTTGCTTGAAAGTCCTTTTATTCAGCTTGATCCCTTTAAGTTCGTAGTAGAGGAAAAGCTGATCAAAATGCAAGTCTTTAAAACGAGATTCCGTATTGAGTAGGTCTGGCAGTCCTACATGCAGAACTCGGAATAAAGCAGCTTCATATTCTGGGTATTTCTTTAGCCGCTCTTTGCTGGATCCAATGCGAATCCAGCGTTCATCCTTATATGCAGTTGGTACAATTTTCGAGGCTGATATCGCAAGTACAACCACTCGGTGCCCATCAATCATATCTTCAGCAAAACGGAAGAAAAGAGAGGGGGAGATATATCTGCTGAGATAATGTTGGAAAGGCTCATGATTAATGTCTTTCTGATAGTTAAACTTTGTTCCGGTCAGCTCGTGTGTTTCGTTATGTACACCCCAAATCAGATATGCTTCAGGCTGATTGGCAAGAACGGCAGCGTTGGAAAGAGCAGAAATATATATTCCGATTTCATCAGGTTTGGATACTGCGGTTCCCTGCTTAAATTCAAACCATTCCTGCTCGCAGTCAAACGAGAGGCATCTGTTTAAGATTTCTTTGACGTTATTCAAAGCATCCAATCTCCTTGCTAAGTGTCTGAATAATATCATGCTCTTGATATTTATACCGTAATCGAGCGAAAACATCAAGCTGAATGGGACTAAAATGTGACTCTGGATCGGAAGATGATGGCCTAGAATATGAAAAAACAGAATAGAAAACAAGGCTATCTCAGCCATGACAAATCAATACATATCAGACATGGCATGCAAAAACCTGGATGTACATCTGTTACTATTGTGGAACAGCGCCGGCATGGCACGGCACCGTTGAACCTTTCAACTACATGTTGAAAAAGGATCATGCAAAGAGACGTGACAGAAGGGAAGAAAAACAGTACAATATCGCCCGTACATTCAAAGTTGGCCCCGGGATCACAGGATCCTGCTTGCAGGCCCGGAAGGAGAAACCATGCTCAGATTCCAGAAACGGTGCCTGCATACAGCTCAGGAGCTTCCCGGGGTGGAAAAATGGCTCAGTGAGATGCTCATAGGACGGGGGATCAATACCCCGGAGAAGGCGGAGCGGTATCTACATCCCACCCTCGACAGGCTCTACGATCCCTTCCTCATGCAGGATATGGAGAAAGCCGTCCAGCTGATCCGGGAGGCCCTCAAAAAGGGCGAGCGGATCCAGATCTACGGGGACTATGATACAGACGGTGTCTGTTCTTCCTCCATCCTCATGGAAACGCTCTCCGAGATGGGGGCCAGGGTGGACTTCTATATTCCCAACCGTTCCGAGGGCTACGGCCTCAATGAGGAGGCCGTGAAGAAGATCGCCCAGGATCATCAGATGCTGATCACCGTCGACTGCGGAATATCGAACCATGCGGAGGTGGCCCTGGCAAAGAAGCTTGGCATGTGCGTCATCGTGACCGACCACCATCAGCTGCCGGAAAAACCGGTTCCGGCGGATGCCATCCTGAACCCCCTGATGGGTTCCTATCCTTTCCCGCGCCTGTGCGGTGCCGGAGTGGCGCTGAAGCTGACGCAGGCCCTGCTTGGCATGGAGGCGGTGGAGCGCCGGATCGATCTTGCGGCCCTTGCCACCGTGGCGGACATTGTCCCGCTGGTGGATGAAAACAGGATCATCGTGCGATCCGGGATGAAGAAGATGGAGACCGGCGACCGGCCGGGCCTCAAGGCCATGATGGACCTTGCCCGCATCGAGGGCGAGGTGAATGCCGGGCACCTGGGCTTCCGTCTGGTACCGAGGATCAACGCGGGGGGACGGCTGGAGGATGCCAGCCAGTGTGTGCACCTGCTGCTGAGCCGGGATTCCGCGGAAATCAAGCTGATCTCTGAGCATCTGGAGGAGAATAACCGGATCCGGCAGCAGATGCAGCAGGAGATCACGGAGATCGCACTGAAGCAGATTGCGGAGACCGTGGACTTCTTCGATGACCGGATCATCGTCGTCATGGGGGACAACTGGAACCCCGGTGTGATCGGTCTTGCGGCAGGAAGGATCTGCGAGATGTACCACTATCCCACGATCGTCCTGAGCAACCAGGGCGACAGGGCCGTGGGATCATGCCGTTCCATCCCCGGCGTCAACATCTTTGAGATGCTGGGGAAGTGCAGGGACCTGTTCCAGAAATTTGGCGGCCACGAGCAGGCGGCCGGGCTGACCATGGACCCTGCGCTGGTCGGGGAGCTGAGACGGCGCATGAACCTGGTCATCCGGGAGAGCTGCGATATCACCTCGTACATTCCCTTCAAGGAGTACGACGTGGAGCTGGACTTTGATGCGATCGACCTGGACTTTATCGAGCGGCTCAAGGTCATGGAGCCCACGGGCTTTGCAAACCCTGCCCCCGTCTTCCTCACGCGGGACGCTGTGGTACAATCCATGGCGCGGGTCGGCAGCGATATGAGCCACCTGAAGCTGACGCTCATGCAGCATGACCGGCTCCGTGGGGGCATTGCCTTCGGAAAGGGGCAGCTCGCCGAGCAGGACATCCGCTCGGCGGACCTGATCTACGTGCCCCAGAGAAACGAATATCGCGGGCGCGTGACGCCACAGGTCATGGTGCAGGAGATCCGGGATCACGAGGCTGCGGGCTCGAGGAAGCCGCTGGACGTGGCGCTCTCGGGCGTGCGCATGATGGATGCCCTGGCGGGACTTTCAGAGCAGCCGGAAATGATGCCGGTGAAGGCCGGGTCCATGACGCTCGAGCGGCTGGTCCGAACCCCTGCGCCCTTTGGCACCCTGATCATCGCCCTCAGCGAGGGGGAGGCAAGACGCATCTCGAGGGAGACGGGGCTGGAGGTTTCCCTCGGAAGGATCCCGGACCCGAGGCCCTTCTCCCAGATCCTCTTAATGCCTTCCCTTGAGGATCTTCAGGACGTCTGGCACCGGGTGGTGCTTGCAGGTTCCCTGCCGGGCCTCATGGAGGCCGTGGCGGCAAGATGCCCGAGGGCCGAAGCCTATGCACTCACGACAGCCGGGGACGCGTCATCCGTCTTTCGCATCTCGGAGGAGGAGATCCGAAGGCTCTTTGTGGCCCTCCGGCAGAGCCCGGGGGACACACCGGAAAGCCTGGCCATGCGGGCTGGCCTTTCCCAGATCCAGACGATGCTGGGCCTTCGGGTCTATGAGCAGGCAGGGCTCATCGCCCTGCACGAGGGCGGTCGGGCCGAGATGCTGCCGCTGAGGGCACCGGCCCCGGGACAGAAGAAGGCCTACAGCCTCTCGGACAGCAGGCTCTACCGCTACCTGCGGGCACTGGACGCCTGATCCGGCCTTCTACGCCCGCCGAACATCTGTTCGGCGAGGACCGGATACGCCATTTTCAGGATAAGATTCAAGACAGATATGATCGATCGACTCTGCCACCAGACATCATCGATAGAAAGGAAGCAGTATGGTCTCTGAGTTTGAACAGCTGGAACTGAATGAAATGCTGGCCAGGGTGAGGAAGTACAACCCCGGCGACGGCTATGAGATCGTGGAGAAGGCCTGGCATTTTGCGGAGAAGGCACACGAAGGCGTGAGGCGCAAGAGCGGCGAACCTTACTTCGTGCACCCGCAGTTTGTGGCGAGCATTCTCACCGAGCTGATGATCGATCCCCCGACCATTGCCGCGGGCCTGCTGCATGATACCCTGGAGGATGTGGAATGGGTCACCCTGGACCTTCTGAAGGAAGAGTTCGGGGACGAGGTGGCCATGCTGGTGGACGGGGTCACCAAGCTCAAAAAGCTGCAGTTTGCAAACCGCGAGGAGGCCCAGGCGGAGAGCCTGCGCAAGATGATCCTGGCCATGAGCAAGGACATCCGCGTGGTGCTCATCAAGCTGGCCGACCGGCTGCACAACATGCGGACGCTGGCCAGCCAGCGGGAGGACCGGAAGGTCCCCATCGCCAAGGAGACCCTGGAGATCTATGCCCCTCTGGCCCACCGTCTGGGCGTGTACGCCATCAAGACGGAGCTGGAGGACCTGTCCCTTCGCTATATCGACCCCGAGGGCTACCAGATGCTGGTGCAGAAGGTGGGCCAGAAGCGCAAGGAGCGGCAGGAGAACGTGCGGGTGGTCATCGAAAAGCTGTCTGAAAAGCTGGACGAGGCCCACATTGACTACGACGTGGACGGGCGGCCCAAGCACTTCTACTCGATCTACCGGAAGATGGTATTGCAGAATAAGCCCTTTGAGCAGATCTATGACCTCATTGCCGTGCGCGTGATCGTCAAGTCCGTCCAGGACTGCTACGCGGTGCTCGGTATTGTGCACACCCTCTGGAACCAGGTGCCCGGGCGGTTCAAGGACTACATCTCGGTCCCCAAGGCCAACATGTACCAGTCCCTGCACACGACCGTCATGGGCGGGCACGACATGCCCTTTCCCTTTGAGGTGCAGATCCGGACGTGGGAGATGCACAGGGTCGCCGAGTACGGCATTGCGGCCCACTGGCGCTATAAAGAGGGGACCAGCTCGGTCTCGGACCTGGACAGCAAGCTCTACTGGGTGCGCCAGATCCTGGACTGGCAGAGCGAGGCCAGGGATTCCATGGACTTTGTCCAGACCCTCAAAGCTGACCTTTTCTCCGAGGAAGTGTTCCTCTTTACCCCCAAGGGCGATGTCATCTCCATGACCAAGGGTGCCACACCCCTCGACTTTGCCTACGCGATCCACTCGGCCGTGGGCAACCGGTGCGTTGGCGCCAAGGTCAACGGGCGCATCGTGCCGCTGGACACGGAGCTGCAGACCGGCGACAGGGTCGAGATCATGACCAGCGCGTCCAGCAAGGGCCCCAGCACCGACTGGCTCAGGATCTGCAAGACGGCCCAGGCGAGGGCCAAGATCCGTCAGTTCCTGAAAAAGGAGCTGCGGAGCGAGAACATTGACATCGGCAAGAGCATGGTGGAGCACGAGTGCAAGCGGCGCGGCGTGACGCTCGGCGAGATCACAAAGCCCGAGTACCTGGAGGGCCTGCTGCGTAAGTACGGCTTCCAGGAGCTGGACGACGTGTTCAGTGCCGTCGGCTACGGCGGCATGGCGAGTGCCTACGTGGTGACCCGGCTCATGGACGAGATGCGCCAGAAAAACCCTTCGCCCCAGCTGCCCCAGCAGCCGGAGATGAAGGAAGTGTCCCGCAAGCGTCCGGCACACGCCAACAACGGCATCATCCTGGAGGAGATGCAGGACCTGGACATCCCGGTGCGCTTTGGCAAGTGCTGCAGCCCGGTGCCGGGCGACGACATCGTGGGATACATCACGCGCGGGCGCGGCGTCACGGTCCACAAGGCCGAGTGCCCCAATGCCGTGGCGGGCGATAAGCAGCGGCAGGTACAGGTGGCCTGGGCGGACACCGAGGGCGGCAGCACCTTCTGCGTGTCCATCAAGCTGACGGCCCTGGACCACGTGGGACTCCTGGGCGAGGTGGCCCAGTTCATCTCAAGCCTCGGCGTCCCGATCAGGAATTCCAGCTCCGGCGTTGCCAAGAACAAGGTGGCCACCATCCGGCTGGTCCTGGAGGTCAAGAGCCGGGAGCAGATGGAGAACGTGATCAAGCAGCTGGAGCGCCGGAAGGACATCATCGAAGTCTACAGGACACAGGGGTGAAACGTATGCGGCTTGTGATACAGCGCGTCACGGAGGCCAGTGTCGTCTCGGATGGCGTGGAGTGCGGCAGGATCGGGCCCGGGCTCATGATCCTGGTGGGCGTCAGCGTGGACGACACCGAAAAGGACCTCAAATACATGGCCGAGAAGGTGCCGAACCTCAGAATCTTTGAGGATGAAGAGGGCAAGATGAACCGCTCGATTCTGGACGCCGGCGGCGAGATCCTGGCGGTCAGCCAGTTCACGCTCTACGCGGACGCAAGGTCGTCCCGGCGCCCGGGCTTCACCCAGGCGGCCCGGCCGGAGGCGGCGGAGGGAATGTACGAACGTCTGGTGGCAGCCTGGCGCGAAAAGGGGATCCACGTGGAGACCGGGCGGTTTCGGACCGACATGCAGGTACGGCTGTGCAATGACGGCCCCACCACCATTCTGATGGATTCCACCAAACTCTTCTGAGAAAAGCACTTCGAAAGGAACAAAAGCCAAAACCAATATGGCCCGCACCCGGGGTCCGGATGGACGGACAGGGCTCGGGCAAAAACACCGGAAGCCTGATTTCACGGGCTTCCGGGCTTGCGTGTCTTTATTTGGGGCCAAATCGGGCCCCGGACTACCGGAAAGGGGGATGCAAACATGCAGGAAATCAGGGAGAGCGCGCTCACGGCGCAGGTACTGAAGGGAGCGGAGGAGACGGGGAAGGCCATCGGGTGCGGCGGCGTGCCCCGGGATCTGATCTTCCTCTCTGCCATGCGGCTTTTGCAGGGGGCGGAGCATGTGTCCCAGGAGGCCGAGGCCGCGCGGGCGCTTTTGCTTCCCTTCCGGCAGGACGCTTCTGCGGAGGAGGAGATCCTGTGTGCCTGGCGGGATAAGACGGTCAGCATGACCGAGAAGATCATTCTCCAGGCGAAAAAGAGCAAGGCGAGGCGGCTTGCGGAGGGCAGGAATCTGATCGAAATCCCGCTGGACCTGTGCCTCCAGGTGCTTCTGGAGGAGCCGACGGATGTGATGCTGTCCCTCATAAAGGGCGGGGAGCCCCGGGTGGAGACGCGCGCGATCCCCGAGGCCCGTGCGGCAGCGACCCCTGCGGCAAATGATGCCAAACCCGAGCCTGAAAAGGCGCAGGAGGCTTCCACCGGGGAGGCCGGCGGCAGCCGGGCCATGGCCGAGATCCTCTCGCGCACGCGGGAGATGCAGCGGCAGCTGCAGCAGGAGGTCCTGGGCCAGCCCTATGCGGTCAGCACCTTTGCCTCCGGGTACTTTCACGCGGAGCTCCAGGCGCTGATCGCGCCGGAGCGCCGCAGGCCCCGGGCCACCTTCCTCTTTGCGGGCCCGCCAGGCGTCGGGAAGACGCTGCTGACGGAGACCGCGGCACGGATCCTGGGCCTTCCGTTCCTCAGGGTCGACATGAGCGAGTACACGGGCGCCGGCAGCGTCCAGGAGCTGATGGGCTCCAGCAAGACCTTCTCTGGCGCAAGGCCCGGCGTGCTCACGGACTTCGTGCGCAGGAACCCGCACTCCATCATCCTGCTCGATGAGATCGAGAAGGCGGACCTTCGGGTCATCCACCTCTTTCTGCAGGTCCTGGATGCGGGACAGCTGAGGGACAATTACCTGGAGAAGGAGGTCTTCTTCCGGGACACCATCCTGGTCTTCACCACCAACGCCGGCCGGGAAATGTACGAGCAGGGGCGGGGCGACCAGCTGTCGAGGGCACCCCGGGAGGTGATCCTGGATGCCCTGTCCAGGGAGACCAGCCCCATGACCGGGGAGCCCCTCTTCCCCCAGGCGATCCTGTCGCGGTTCGCGGCGGGGAACGTGGTGGCCTTCAACCGTCTCCCGGCCCACGTGCTCAGGAGCATCGCAGAGCATCAGCTGCGCCTGCACATGGAGCGGTTGCGGGAGAGCGTCGGCATTGAGGCAGAGATGGACGAGCGCGTCGCCACCACGATCCTCTTTTCCGAGGGCGCCGGCGCCGACGCCCGGATGGTCCACGCGAGGGCGGACGCCTTCTTCAGCAGCGAGCTCTATGAGCTCTTCCGGATCATGGACACGCCCGAGGCGAAGGCGGACATGGGGACGCTGAGGAAGATCGGGTTCACGGTGGACACGGACCACGCGGACGAGGAGGTGAGATCCCTCCTGATCCCGAATAGCCCCATCCACGTCCTTATCTTCGGGGAGGCCGACGCGCTGCCGGAGCTGCCCCTCGCGGTCTTCCACAGGGCGAAAACCCCCGAGGAGGCGCGGAAGATCCTCTCGGGGGAAGAGATCTCCCTCGTGCTCTTTGATCTGCTCTCCCGGGTCGACCGGGCGTCCCAGGTCTTCCTGAACGTGGGCGATGAGGTGTCGGAGGACCGGGCCTTCCTTCACAGCCTTCTCGAGCGGCACCCGGATCTGCCGGTCATGCTCCTCGAGCGCGACGGGGCTGCCTTTTATCCGGAGGAGAAGGAGGCGTATCTTCAAAAGGGTGTTAGGGGTTTTCTGGAGCTTTCAGGGGACGACATCGCAAAAAGGCTCAGTCATCTTCTGGACACCATCTTCCAGCAGCAGTCTCTCACGAGCCTTGCCCGGGCCAACCGGGTCGTGCGGTATGAGACGGCGCAGGCCCTGCACAGCGGCGGGACGGAGGCCGAGATCGTGCTGTTTGACATGCACCTGGAGAAGGCCGTGAAGTCCGGGGACGCGGCGAACGTGCTGTCCATGCTGTCGGTGCCAAAGGACACCTTCGGGGACGTCATCGGGTGCGAGGATGCGAAGAATGAGCTGAGCTTCTTCGTCTCCTACATGAAAAACCCGAGGAAGTACCTGAAAAAGGGTACCGCAGCCCCGAAGGGCATCCTGCTCTTCGGCCCGCCCGGCACAGGCAAGACCATGCTGGCCAGGGCCTTTGCGGCGGAGTCCGGGGCGACCTTCATCGCGGCGGAGGGCAACCAGTTCAGCCAGAAATACCGGGGCGACGGGAAGTCCCTCGTGCACCGGCTCTTTGCCATCGCGCGGCGCTATGCGCCATCTGTCATCTTCATCGACGAGATCGACTGCATCGCGGCGGCGAGGAAGGGGAATGAGGATCCCTACCACGAGTATGAGGCGACGCTGACGGCGCTGCTCGGGGAGATGGACGGGTTTTCCTCCGACATGACGAGGCCCGTCTTCGTCCTGGGGGCCACGAACTATGAGGTGAACCCGGAGGAGAAGATGCACCTGGACCCTGCGCTGCTCAGGCGGTTTGACCGGCAGATCTACATGGACATGCCAAAGTCGAGCCATCGCAGGCAGTACCTGGAAAAGCAGCTGCGGGAGAAGCCCTACTTCCAGATTTCCAGATCCGAGATGGACTCCCTCGTCGGGCGGAGCGTCGGCATGAGCCTTGCTCAGATCTCCTCTGTCCTGGACCTTGCGGTGCGGGAGAGCATGCAGAAGGAGCTGGTGCACGTGGGCGACGGGGAGCTGGAGGAGGCCTTCGAGAAGTGGAACAGCGGGGAAGAAAAGAAGCGGGATGCGGAGAGCATCCTGAGGTGTGCGCGCCATGAGAGCGGGCATGCCCTCATTGAGTGGCTCTGCGGCGGGAAGATGGAGTACCTGACGATGGTCTCGCGGGCCGATCACGGCGGATACATGCAGCGGAGCGGCAACGAGGAGAAGACCCTTTATGTCCGGCGCGAGATGCTGGAGAAAATCCGCGTCTTCCTCGGGGGCCGGGCAGCCGAGATCCTGTATTACGGTCAGGAGGAAGGCCTGTCCACCGGTGCCAGCGCAGATCTTCGTGCCGCTACGAACCTTGCCACGGCCATGGTCTGCGATTACGGGATGGCCCCGGAGCTTGGCAGCGTGACCTTCCAGGGCCGGGAGAAAGAGCGGGACGACGTGCGGGCCGCGGTGAGCCGGATCATGAGCGGGGAGATGGATAAGGCCCTGAGCATGCTGCAGGAGCACCGTGGAAAGCTCGAGCGGCTCGTGGAGGAGCTGCTGAAGACGAACAGCCTTAAGGGCGACGAGATCGACCGGATCCTGAGGGAAGCGGAGGACTGAGCCCGGTCTTCAGAAGAACCCGGCGTGCGGGCGTGATGCCACGTCCCGATGCTGTGTACCGCCATCACATATTCGACTGCCGAAAAGCCCGCAGGCCTTGTGCCGCGGGCTTTTCGGGGTTGGAGAACATACAATGGGCCGATTTGGGGGAGAAACGGCCGGCCAGGAAGCTATCCTGTGATGCGGCCTGTTGCTGACGAGGAGACATCATTTCGGATTCCAGCACGACTTTCAAATCAGTCCACCCGTCCCCTCAAAATCTTCCTCCAACGGAATGCTGTTGAACTCATCCAGATCCGTCAGATTAGGAAGTTTTCCTTCCGCAAGTCCGATCCGGGCCACAGGTTGCAAGCTTTTTTGAATCATGCTGCAGGGTTCCTGGCTAGGGACAACAGAAGATACGCACCCTGAAAGATTTGTTTCTGCCTCGAGCATGCTGACAGCAGTCACAGGTTCCTTCCCCCTCTCTTGGAAGTATAGATATACTGATTTTCACAAAGATCCGGAACGGATCTTTGGTTGAAAATCGTATATGCCCGCAGACCTTCTCTTATTCTTCCAGATAATTCTGAGAATGGGTATAAACGTATCAGGCGCTTTGTGCTCTGTCAATGACGTGATGAGGTGCTACCAGCGGAAGTGGGGGGATGATCCAGGGAGAACAGCCGCAGGGGAGAGGCGGTCGGATGGAGCCTGAGGGAGGGAAGGACTGAGCCTGAGGCCACGGGTGGCGTGGCCAGACTCTGTGTACTGCCAGTTTAATTTTTACAGTCGCTGAAATCCCAGAAGGCCATATGCCGCAGGGGTTTTGGCGGTTTTTCGACGCTTTCAGGTGGAGAATTCTGGCCGCAGTTTGCTTGCAGGGCCTGCCCGGGCGATGGGATAATCCGGACGATTGAGCTGTCAAGACCCGGAAGATGGCGGGTCATCGGTGCAAGACGGCAGGGAAGAGAGGGAAAGCACGTGGAAGAGCGCGTCAGTGAGACTGATCTACAGTTTATGTGCATGTTGGTGGATGCACTTTCGGAGAAGCATGGGGACTGGTTCGTGGAGATCATCGAGCGGGCGGAGGGGACGAAGAAGCCCCCGGACGTGAAAGCTGGTGACTGGGCCAGGGAAATGACGTACAGGACGGTGGCGGAGCACCGTGAACGGAAAGCGCAGGCAGAGAGGGAGAACGAGGAAAGGAAGGAAGCGGAAAGGGTGTATCTGGCGCTGGAAGCTATGCAGGTGTGGTATGACAGGAGCACAGAGCTGAAGCACAGATGCGAGACCTGGACGGCACGGGCGAAAGCTTCGGCAGAACGGGGCCGGGAGGCTGATGCCTGTGCCGGGAGGCGTGCAGTCAGGGCAAGAAAGATCCTGTGTCTGGTGGAGAGGGAATTCGCCTGGAACCTGAAGCGGTTGAGAGAGGTGAGCGGAGAAGTCTGGAAGTCGTATGAGGGGACGGACAGGAAAAAGCTGGGTGCACATATTGAGCAGATGACCGCGGAAGCGGAAAGGCTGCAGGGTTATGCAGAAGCCATGAGGACACTGAACATGCGAGCAGCGGCATTGGATGACAGATGGAAGGCCTGGGCCGCAGTGGGGGCAAGGCGGACCTGGAAAGACGGTGCACATCATCGAAAGCGTGCTGCCAGGGCCAGAAAGAACGAGTGTCTGACAGGGAAGGAACTCAGCTGGACAGAGAGGCGGCTGGGGGAGATGAGCGAAGCAGCTTTTAAGACACATGAAGCGTGGGCTGAGCGTATGGCGCGGGAATATCCTGAGGAGGTATAGGCCCGCAGATAATCCAGGCCCCTTCCAGATCGTTCTGAGAACGGGTGTATCATGGACATCGGAAGGCACGAAAGGCAGGGAGAATGGTGTGGGCAGATCCGTGAATCCCGGGACGGAAGGAGGTGCAATGATGGTTCGGCCGGAGATCTTCATGGACAGAACAGAGACGATCCGGATATTCTTGCCCGGTTTGTGAACATGAAGGACAGAGGCCCCTGTGTGTCTGTCCTGGGGCTGAGGCAAATGGGCGGCACTGTTTTCCAAAAAGAGGCTGGAAGGCTTGAGGCAGGGGACAGCCTGGCGGGAACGTGCCGGCTGCTGGCGGACTCTATCGGCCGCGAAGCGGAAGGAATCCGGGCTTCAGAGGCTTGTGTCCAGTCGGACTGTACCGTTTAGGTGCCCGGGCGTAATTGGTGCACAGCTTGTGCACCAATTTCAAAAATGAAGTGCCGTGATGCAGGGCATCTGGATATAGCTCATCATAACGGGATATTCGAGGGTGTTGGTGGGTAAGAGATGGCAGGCTGTGAAAGGCCAATCAGTCGGGCTCAGTTTTCCAAAAGGAGGCTGTCAGGCCGAGCGCGGAAGATGGACTGGCGGGAACGTGCCGGCCGCTGACGGTCTCAATCGGCTGCGGGGAGGAAGGAATTCGGGTTTCGGAGGCCCTTGCACAGTCCTGCAGCATGTTTGGATCGGGTGCCCAGACGCCCTGGGGGAATTGGTGCACAGGCTGTGCATCAATATCA
>JAFUBA010000039.1 GCA_017460395.1 Clostridia bacterium
CACCAGAGACGGGAAAAGACAATTCGACCATTTCTGGTTCGGTGTTTTGAGATGATTCTTGATTAACATATGGCTCCAACTCAGGAATCAGTGCTTTCCCGTTTCGGAATGAATCGCGTAGACGTTCCAGAAAATCAGGTTGTCCATCGGATAGTTTGTCCAAAGCACCAAGGTTACATATTATCCTGCGTTTGGATCGCGTGCTGCCCGTTTCTCTATAATTCTCTGACAAGCGCAGGTATTCATAGCCATTATTGTTAAATTTCTCAATAAACATTATGCCATCACCTTATCTTTTAATATGTGTGTATGTGACCTCTAGAGTATATCATTGTGCGATGGATTTGTAAACAAGAAAAAAGCCTTTGAAATCAAACATTTCAAAGGCTCATGATAGGGTGGCTAAGTGCCAAAGTCGGGTCATAATCAAAAAATGCATCCGCAATCCTGCGAGAGATTTCAGCAACCTGTTTCTCAGACAACCCCTGCAGTTTTATCATATCTACGCACGCTCCATTTTTATACGTTCCCTGACATTCAGGCGAAAATTGATCCGGTCTTACATGAGTCTCCCCATAATCCAGTAAAATGCGCCGATCATGGCAGCGATCGGGATCCCCACAGGGATGAGCTTTACCATTTTCCACTGCTTCACATGAACATTGTGCCAGGTATCATTCAGGTCTTCCGTTCCGGGAATCAGCCACCAGTCCGACATCGCAACCCAGATGGTATCAAGCACCAGCCAGTCAAACAGCTCGGCGCCAAGAAACAGGACATAAAACTGCCAGCAGCACTCAAAGTAGCTTCTCGCTCCGTTTACACAGAGGATCATCACACCAGGAATCAGTAACAGAAGAACCAGGAGAAGGAGCCATGCGAACGTCTTCCTCTTTTTGATCTCCTTGTCCGTAATCAGTCCCATCTCCACGACGCGAGTCTGCATCACTTTCGGATAGAAGAAAATACCGCCAAGCGGGCCGCGACTGTGAACAAGCAACGCCATATATCCTGCATAAAAAATCCACAGGATGATGATCTCCACGATAAGCTTTCCGATCATATCCGTTCCTCCGTATCTGCTTCTGAATGCATCGGTGAGCATTCCCTGGAATAATGTTAGAGTTAACTAACCATCTGTGTAAGAAGAAACGCCTGCCGCATAGCCATTTTCTCCCGGTCATCCCCCATGACAGACGGTTAGTATACACTAACTATCATACTCCACATCGTTTCATATTTCAAGCTTATCGCCGCCCTTGAACAGTCGTCTTCAGTCGAATGAACTGCAAAAACGAACATATGAAGCGACCCAAGGACATGTTGCCCCGTGGTAATATCGCTACCCGCAGGAGAGCAGATGACTTGATTGCCGGTGATATATCTTCTACAATCCGCCTGTATCACTTTGTGGCAATGCCCTGTTTTCAGATGAGCAGAGGAGGAGTGAAAAGTGAAAAAGAGAAGTGCACTCGCCATCCTGATGGCACTGTGCCTTATGCTGTGCCTGAGTATGCCCGGAATGGCGGAGGACAGCTTCAGACTGTCGCTGAACCTTCAGGACGGGGAAACGCTGGTGGCCGAACCGGTGCTTCAAAGCGTCATGATCAGTGTTGGTTTCTGGGCAGGGAGAGATGTGGCGTATACCTGTGTCATTGACAATCTGACCACAGGGGAGATGGCATACTCGACAGAAGGGACGCTGGGAAGCACATTCGATGCTCTGGTTCTGTTTATACCTGCTGGAAAGCTGAATTCCAGGGATGAGTTCGGGATCACCGTGACGGCGGAAGACCAGACAGTGCGCGGTACGTTCCGGGTGGAGATGGACGATGAGCTTTCTCAGACTCAGATGCGCATCACATCTCCCGCGGATGGGAGCGTGCTTGAGGCAGGCGCAGAATTATACGAATTCGATTTAACCGGCATGGCACCGGGGGAGGAAGCGGAGATGCGCGTAGTCGACGCTTCCAGCGGCGAGGAAGTCATCAGCAGCACAATCGATGGGGAAATGCTCTCGAATACCATCGGCGGTGCCCGCTTTGTGATGCAGCTTCCGGGGCGGATGTTCCGGGGTGGCGGAGAATACATCGTCACGCTCTCGCAGGGGGAAAACCTCGTTTCCAGCACGTTCTCCGTTGCCCCATCAGGGGACGGAGATGCATCGTATGACGAAGAGGAAAGCACGGCGATTTCTTTCAGCTTTCCTCGTGAAATGAGAAATGAAGACAGCGGCGAGAAGGAGATAGAGCTGCCATCTCTCGGTATCAGCATCTTCCTTCCAATGGAGTACCAGGAACTGGAAGAGCAGGAAACGGGAGATGTGCTCTTTGCGGCAAAATGTGACGGCGAGGAACACTATCTGAGGATCCTTCGCCCGGATGCGGCCTCACTGCAGGAAAGCATACAGACCTTTCCGGCGGAACTTTCTTTTGAGCGCGCCGAGATTAACGGCATGGACGGTGCCTTCGCCATTGACGTGACAGACGGCGACATTTCACAGGTCAGCATCTGGATGCTCATGGATGTACCGGATGCCGGGATCGTGAAGGCACTGGAAACCTATGAGGTTGTTGGGGAGGTCACAAGCATCTCCCTCGACTTCATGAGCGGGTTCTACCCGGCAAATTCGTGAGGATATCAGTGCGGCTATACAGCACAACAAACAGGACACAGATCGACATGGCGCACGATCTGTGCCCTGTTTGTTTCTGCACATAAAGAGCACTATGCGCCGATGCGTCATGGAGCTCAGATGGACAGTGCGTCAAAGTGACTCAGCATCCACGCTGTCATGTGAAGATTGGTCTCAAAGAGCTCCTGGAACCTGGCCTTCCCGGAGAACCAGGCGGTGGCTATAAACTGGATGGACAGGAGCAGATAGGGGACCGCCTCCCACTCCTCCCGGGTGAGGTGACAGACGGCATCGTACCCGGAGAGTATTTCTTTCATGTTGCCAACCCAGACAAAAAGCTGTTCCTCGTTTCCCTCCTCATAGGTTTCCGACAGGATTGCCGTGGCGGCATAGCAGGGATCACAGAGACGGGCGTTGCGCTCACTCAGATCGAAGTCGACAAATCCCCAAAAACCGCCGTCTACCATGATGTTGCCAGGATTGGGATCTCTATGGATGATCTGCCTGGGCAGCACAGGATAGAGCCTTTCAAGGTTCGAGATGAATGTCTCTTCAAACGCCCTGTCTATGCTGAGCATCCTCCGCAGGGCAGGCAATGCCCAGTCTCTCACGTCTGCGAGGGCGTCCGCGGTATCCACCGGCACATCGATCGTGTGAAGTGCCAGATCCAGCCTTCCCACCATCTCACCGATTTGACGGGCGCTGGTCCCATCTGTACCTGGGCGAACGCTGCCGGCTAGTATGCTGTGCCCGCGCATCCGCCTGGAAAGAAAATAGTACATGCCGCCTTGTTCTGCATAGCTTTCGCCGTCCGGGGTCTGGATGATATCCGGCGCGGAAAGACCGGTCTCCAGAAGGGCCTTGCAGACCTGGACGGCATTCAGGACGTGGGAGAGATGGCGGGTACACCGTAAGACGTACTCGTCACCTACATACTTCACATCGCCCCGGCGCCCGGCACCTGCTGCGTCCGAGATCCTCGCGCCTTCCATGCCCCAGAGTGCGAGGACTTCCTGTATCGCTTTCTTGCTGACCATCGGCTGTTCCTCCTGATTCAGATCAATATGGTAGGGTCTTCTGACCTGGAATTTTCGGAGGTACTCTGCGGGCGTGTACCCGAATTCCCGTACAAACGACCTGTAAAAGCCGGCATAGGTCATAAAGCCCCAGTCCAGGGCTGCATCGGTCTTCTTCCGGCCGCAGGCCATGTCGTAGATGGCATGCAGGAGCCGTCTTACAAGAATGTACTGCATGACGGGCATGCCGGTGGCATGGTGGAAAGATCGGCAGAAGTGATACAGTGAATAGCCGGTTGCATCTGCCAGATCGCTGGCCTCCATGTCGCACCCGAGGTGTTCCTCGATGTAGTCGATGGCCTTCTGAATGCTCTCACGTTCCAAGCAGAGTACCTCCCTTCTGTACGTTTTGCAGCTGCGGTCCCATCATATCATGAGATGCGGTGAAAAGGATTTCCGTCCTTGCTGATTTTTGGGGCACAGAGTGGCACGGGAGAGGAAAAGTTTTGACAGACAGAAGGCACAGAACTATACTTGTCTCCGGCCTCAGGCCGCACATACCATCGGAATGTTGTGATCTTGGAGGAATCTATGGGTATCCTGGTTGCATATTTCAGCGCAGAGAGCGGAAAGACCGCCGGCATCGCCAAGGATCTGGCCGGACGACTTCAGGCGGATCTTTTTGAAATCAGACCCGAGAAGCCATATACGCACTCGGATCTGAATTACATGAATCCCCTGGCGAGATGTAACAGGGAGAAACTTGGCGGCAGGGAAGTGCCAGTCGCCGGGAATATGCCGAACCTTAAAAAGTACGATACGGTCTATCTCGGCTTTCCTATCTGGTATGGGGCGGCGCCGAATGTGGTGAATACCTTCTGCAGGCAGCTTGACTGGAGCGGCATCACCGTGCATGCCTTTGCCACGTCCGGGGGATCGGGCATCGGGAAAACCGCACAGAAACTGGCACCCTGCCTGAAAGGTGCAGCCCTGGTGGATGCAAAGCTGGTCGAAGTAGCAGGTGACATATGATCTACATCATTCGCCATGGGAAAACGGCACTCAACCGGGCAAACGTCCTGCAGGGGCGAAGCGACTGTCCCTTGATCGAGGAGGGTGTCTGCCAGGCGGAGGAGGCAGGGCGACGGTTGAAGACAGTCCGCTTCGAGCACGTCTTCTCGAGCCCTCTTTCCAGGGCTGTCCAGACGGCAGAGATCGTGGCACCGGGACGAGCGATCCGGACGGATGATCGGCTGATCGAGATGGACTATGGGCCCTATGAGGGCCTGGACCTGAGACGTCTTCCCCCGGAGATGAAGACCTTCTTCAGTGACTTTGAGCATAATCCGGCTCCAATGGGAATGGAGCAGCTGGGAGATGTAAAGATCCGTGTGGCGGCGTTTCTGGAATCGATCCGGGACCTTCAGGGAGATATCCTGATCTCCACCCATGCCATCGCGATGAAGGCGATCCTCGAGGTGCTGACGCCCTCGGCGCATGGCGCCTACTGGTCAAAGTACATCGGGAACTGTGAAGTGTATGTCGCGTCTCATGTGGACGGCGTCTTTGGAATCCCGGAGGGAATGGCAGAAAACGGAGAAGCGATGCAGCTTCAGGAAAGTTGAGGAAGAAAACGATGAACAGTCTGTACCATCGCGTCAGCATTCGAAAATATCAGGACAGACCTGTGGAAAAGGAAAAGATTGAGGCCCTGCTCCGTGCAGCCATGCAGGCGCCGTCGGCAGCCAATCAGCAGCCCTGGGAGTTTTATGTGGTGACGGACAGAGAAAAGCTCCAGGCGCTCTCCCAGACCAGTCCGTATGCCAGAATGACAAAGGATGCGCCGGTGGCCATCGTGTCTGCCTACAGGAAGGACTGCATGCTGCCCATGTATGCAGACATCGACATGTCCATCGCCATGGAAAACCTCTGGCTGGAGACGGATGCCCAGGGCCTTGGCGGCGTGTGGCTTGGGATCGCGCCGCTGGAGGACCGCATGAAGGCCGTGGAGGAAGTGCTCGGGATGCCGGAGCACCTTCGCGCCTTCGCCATCTTTCCCTTTGGCTATCCGGCAGAGGAGCGCACGCAGCAGGACCGGTTTGAGGAAAGCAGGATTCACTATCTGTGAGGCCGGGCGAAAGCGGGGGACAGCATGAAGAAGCTCACCTACATCTTTGTCCATGGCCTGTCCGGCTGGGGCAGCTATGATAAAACTTATGCGCGCATGCCGTACTGGGGGATGCGCGGCGGCGACCTGATCGCCTCTCTTCGGTCGAAGGGTTATGACTGCTATGCCGCCTCGGTGGCGCCCACCGGGAGCGCGTGGGACCGGGCGTGCGAACTGTACGCGCAGCTTGCCGGCACCCGGGTGGACTACGGCAAGGCGCACAGCGAGCGCTTCCGCCATGAACGCTTCGGCAGGGACTTTTCTGGCTGCCCCCTGATCCCCGAGTGGAGTGACGACACACGGCTTGTGCTCCTGGGGCACTCCTTCGGCGGCGCAACCGTGAGACTGTTTTCGGAGCTTCTGGCCTATGGGGATCCCAATGAGCTTGCGCTCGGGGATGCATCGGAGCTTTTCTGCGGCGGCATGGGGAACCGCATCCATGGGCTCGTGACGCTGGCTGCGCCCATGAACGGGACCACGGCGTACGATCTGTTTCTGGATCCTGATTTCCATGCGGAATCGGTCAGGGTGCCGTGGTGGAGCAGGTCGCTGGCCCGGATGATGTCCGTGGGGACAAAACCGAGACGGGATGGCCGCGATGCGCAGGACTATGCAGATTACGACATGCATGTGGACCATGCAATCGAAATGAATGCGCGGATCGCCACACAGCCGGGGATTTACTATTTCTCGGTCCCCTGCAGCATGACAGCGCAGGAAGAGGACGGCTGCTGGCGGCCGAAGAGGGGGATGGAGCCCCTCTTTGTGATGCGCGCCTGCCAGATCGGTGCATATGCAGGAAAAACCCCAAAGGGGCGGGATCTGGACGAGCACTGGCGGCAAAATGACGGCCTGGTGAATACGGTTTCTGCCATGGCGCCATCTGGCGCACCGTCACAGCCCCTCCAGCGGGACAGGATTCAGCCCGGAATCTGGAACGTGTTCCCCGTGCAGGCGGGGGATCACATGTGGCCTCAGGGCGGGCTCATGAAAAAGCATGATGTGCGGGCGTTCTATGAGGATCTGCTTGAGATGATCGGGAAGCTCCCGGAGACAGCAGAGCCCCGCGAAAGTGAAACATGACAGAGTGAGATATTGCAGGTAGAAAGGCAGGTTGTGGGAAAATGCAGTTTCTTGTGAAGGCCTATGACGGCGAGGGTATGCTGGAGAAGCGCATGGAGGTGCGCCCGCGTCATCTGGAAGGTATGAAGGCGCTGGGAAAGCAGATCATCTGCGCGGGCGGGCTTCTGGACGAGGAAGGCCGTATGAAGGGCTCTGCCCTGGTGATGGAGTTCCCGGACCGGGCGGCGCTTGACAGCTATCTTGAAAAGGAACCGTATGTGGTGGAGGGCGTCTGGCAGCACATAGAGGTGGAGACGATGAACGTTGTGCTGGTCAACGGCGAAAAGCGCAGTGCCACATAAATCATGACCACAGAATCAGACAACAGAATATGGTGAACGCTCATCTGCACAGTGATCTTATGCGGATTCCTGTGCAGGTTTTTGTGCTGTGGACACACAAGAAAAAGTCACATAGAAAGAGGCAGAGCATGGACGACAGGATCATGGCATTCTATGGCCATCTGGACGAGAATGGGATCAGCAACCGGGAGAAGATTGAGCGGTTTCAGAAGATCATCCGGAGAACGGATGCCACGGACACAGGCAGGAGCTTTGATGAGACCGAGGGACATCATGACGGGCGTGTCCTTCGGGAGGGACGGCTCATCGGGTTTGGGATCCATATCCTGAATGAAGACATCTATCCTCTCAGGCGCTTTGAAATCTACCTGAGAAACTGCGACCTTGTGGGAGAGGTGGACCTCTCGGGGGAGGAGGAGCTTCTGTTCGTGGACGTTTACCACAACCGGCTCTCGTCCGTCCGGGTGGATGGGGACCGGAAGCTTCGGATTCTCGGGATCCAGGATAATGCCGTGGAGCAGCTGGACGTGTCGACGCTCACTTCCTGTCAGGGGATCGATGCGGGGAAAAACCGCCTGGAGGCGCTGGATGTGTCACGAAACGAAGAGCTCGTGGAGCTCTATGTGAACGACAACCGCCTGCAGAGGGTGGACACAGGCGCCTGCCGGAAGCTTCGATACTTCTACTGCCAGAATAACCAGATCACGCGACTGGATCTTCGGGATAACCCGCATCTGCGGCACGTGAATGCCACGGGGAATCCTGTGCGCGAGATCCTGGCGCTGGCACCGCAGCGGGAGGACCATCTGCCGCTGGAGGTGCGCAGCGAGGGCCCAGGCTACGTGGGACTGAAGTTCAATCCCGTCTACAACGCACAGTGGAAGGAGACAGGAGAGTGGCAGCAGTCCTACGAGGCCCGGGCCTTCGAGGGACACAGGTTCCTCGGCTGGTGGGAGAAAGGGCAGGAGATATGCACAGAGCCGTCCTGGACGGATGAGTACGGTGCCAGCCGCGTGCTGGTGGCACGGTTCATGTAAAAAAAGCGGAGGTGCAGTGATTTGACAGTCTATGTGGACGCGGATGCGTGCCCGGTCACGAGGATCGTGGAGGAGAGCGCGAAACGGCACGGTCTCCCGGTGGTCCTCCTCTGCGACACGAGCCATGTGCTGAATTCCGACTACAGCACCATCCGGGTGATCGGGGAGGGCGCGGACGCCGTGGATCTGGCGCTCATGAATCTGTGCCAGAGGGGTGATATCGTGGTGACACAGGACTATGGGGTCGCCGCGATGGCCCTTGGACGAAAGGCGTGGGCAATCCACCAGAGCGGCATGTGGTACACCGACGAGAACATCGACCGGCTCCTCATGGAGCGCCACCTGGCGGCAAAGGCGAGAAGGAGCGGAAAGCACCACCTGAAGGGGCAGAGAAAGCGCACGAGGGAAGATGATCTGCTCTTTGAGGAAAGCTTTGAGAAGCTGCTTCAGGCGGCCGGGGCGTGAATGGACACCATATTTTCAAATGCATGCCGGACGGAATCCGCAGAAAGGAAGATGGCATGACACTCAAACGCCATGGGACGATGGACATGACGGAGGGCCCGCTGCTGAAAAACATCGTTGCATTCAGCATTCCCCTCATGCTCTCCAATGTCCTTCAGGTGCTCTTCAACATGTCCGATATCGCCGTGGTGGGGCGGTTTGCGGGGGCGAGGGCCCTGGGGTCTGTGGGCTCCACCGCGATCCTGGTGACGCTGTTTACAGGCTTTCTCATCGGGATGGGCAGCGGTGTGAACGTGGTGGTGGCCCGGTTTCTCGGTGCGCAGAAGCACAGGGACGTATCGGAGACGGTGCATACATCCTTTCTTGTGCTGCTCCTGTCAGGTCTCCTGCTGGGCCTTGCGGGCTTTCTCCTGACGCCGCAGGTGCTGTCTCTCCTCGGGACGAAGGAGGAGCTGATGGCAGGCGCCGTCAGGTACCTTCGCATCTATCTTCTGGGCCTCCCTGCGCTGGCGGTATTCAACTTCGGCAACGGCGTGCTCTCGGCCTCCGGGGATACGCGGCGGCCGCTGGTCTTTCTGTCCATGGCGGGTGCGCTGAACGTGGTGCTGAACCTCGTCTTCGTCATCCTCTTTCACATGGCAGAGGCGGGGGTGGCCCTGGCGTCGGCCATCTCCCAGTATGTCTCGGCAGCCCTGATCGTCCTGTCGCTGTGCAGACGATCGGAATCCATCGGGCTGCACAGGCAGCTTCTTCGCATGAGCGCGGAAAAATGCCGCCTCGTGCTCAGTATCTCCATCCCCTCCGGATGTCAGAATGCCATCTTTGCCATCGCCAACCTCTTCATCCAGTCGGCAGTGAACACCTTCGATGCGGTCATGGTGGAGGGGAACGCGGCGGCCGCCAACGCGGACGCCCTGATCTATGACCTGATGGCCGCCGTCTACACCGCCTGCTCCAGCTTCATGAGCCAGAACCTGGGCGCCGGGAAGCGGAAAAGAGTCCTCCAGAGCTATCTTCTCTCCCTCAGCCTGTCCTTTGGCATCGCAGCGGTGCTGAGCCTTTTTCTGGTCGCCTTCGGGCGGGAATTCCTGTCGCTGTTTACCCGGGAGGAGGCCGTGGCCGAGGCGGGTCTCATCCGACTTCGGGTTATGGGCTTTTCGTATGCCTTCTCGGCCTTCATGGACTGCACCATCGCGGCCTCAAGGGGTCTTGGAAAGAGCTTCGTGCCCACGGTGATCGTGATCCTCGGCTCCTGCGTATTCCGGGTGATCTGGGTGTATACCGTTTTTGCCCACTTCCACACGATCCTCTCCCTGTATCTGCTCTACATTTTCAGCTGGACCATCACGGGCGCGGCAGAGATGATCTACTTTGCGAGGTGCTATGCCAGGACGGAGTGCGGATGAGCCGCCGTTTCCCGGGCTACTCAAGCCGGAACGGTTGTGGTATACTCAGGGTGTTCTGCCAAAACGCCGTGCACCGGTGCGGTACGCGGTGCAGGCGGAAAATGACCGAAAAAAGCAGGCGCGGAATCGCGCCTGATGGATAGACCGACAAGAGGTGAAGAAATGTGAGCCAGTACCCGAATCAGCAGGGTCAGCCATACCAGGGCGCGGGCCAGGTGCCCGGCGGACAGGGGACGCCCTACGGCGGCTATGCTCAGCCGCATCAGGGCCAGAGTGCCTATCCGCAGGGCCAGCCGAACTTCTACGGGCAGCAGGCATGGCAGCAGCCCGCATACAATCAGTCGATGGGCCAGAATGCTGCGCAGAACATGAACCAGTACCCACAGGGCGGGTATGCCGCACCTGTTCAGTCACAGCCCCAGACCCAGGCCCCGTATGCGGCCACACCTTATTCTGGGCAGGGCTACCAGAATCAGGCATACCAGAACCAGGGGTACGCGCAGCAGGGCTATGCTCAGGGCCAGTCCCAGTCGTACTATGCAAACCCGAACGCGCAGGCCTATGGCGGCCAGATGCCCTATACCCAGGGCACCAACATGCAGCAGGGCTATGCGCAGCAGCCCTACCAGCAGCCCGGCTACACGCCGCAGACGGGCATGCAGGGCGGCTACACGGATCCGAACCCGAAACCTCAGGTGCAGGAGCTGCCCAGGGAGAGCGTGGACCCGGAAAAGATCATGACCATCGCGGTTCCCCTTGTCATGATCGTCTTCTTTGCCGCCTCCATGATCTTCGGCCTTCTGCCCCTCAAGTGGCTGTTCCTGGCCTCTGCCGTGTGCGGCCTGGGTCTTGCGTGGGCGCGGCAGCTCTATTCCCCCAATACCCGCCTCATGATGACCATCATCACGCTGGCGGCTGCCGTGCTCACCGTGATCACCATGGTGGCCCGGCCCAACAGCGATCCGGTCAGCGATGCGTCCCCGACCTCCGAGACGGTGATCCTGGACAGAAACGGCCAGGCCGTCGCATCCGAGGGCTTTGCCGAGCAGGACAACGCGGGGCTCGGCGCCTGGGTGAATGAGCCCATGGAGGTGACCCCGGCGCCCACGGCCGAGCAGGTCGGCCAGACCACCGAGAGCCTCACGTCCTTTTTCTACTTCTGGTCGGTCAACAACATCGACAACATGATCGGCTACTGCGCGCCCAGCTGGGTCAGGAGCAACACGGAGCCCAAGACCGCCCTGTTCCAGATTCTGGCGAACCGTCTGCCCAAGAGCTACACGATCGGCGTGCCCACCGGCACCGACAACGACGTCAGCCGTTCGGTCCCGGTGACGGCGACCATTGACAAGCAGAATGGCAGGACGCCGGAGACGTACATCTTCAACATCATCATGCTCAAGGAGAACGAAACCTGGTACGTGGACCCGCGCTCCCTCAAGTCTTACGAGGAGGCGGAGGAGACCGCGACCTCGGCGGCCATCACTCAGCCGCCCACGCCCCAGCCGGGCGATCCGGGCATGGTGCTCTACTATAACCCTGACGGCGGCTCGTACTATCACTCCACCGCGGACTGCGACACCGTAGCCGCCAAATGGCGCCCCCTGAAGGGCTCCTTCACCTTCTCGCAGATCAATGAGCCGGCCTACAAAGAACTGAGGCCGTGCCCCAAGTGCGCAGCGCCCATGCGGCCGAGCAACTGATGAGTATAAAGATCTGTAAAAAGCTCCGTCTTGCCGTCCTCCATGCCCTTCATGAGGTGCCGGAGGCGGTGCGGCCGGGGAGCGTGCTGGTCGGGTTTTCCGGCGGCGCGGATTCCACGGCGCTGGTGCTTTTATTGGAAGACATTTTCCCGGGCCGCGTCTTCTGCGTCCATGTGAACCACCACCTGCGGCCGGGGGACTGCGACGGGGATGAAGCCTTTGTGCGGGAACTTTGCCACCGGCGCAGGATCCCGCTGCTCACCTTCGGCCTTAAGCTCGAGGGAAGCGATGAAAACCTGGCGCGGGAGGCACGGATGAGGTGCTTTCGGGACGCCATGGAGAAGACAGGGGCCGACTGCCTCTGTCTTGCCCACCACATGGATGACCAGGCGGAGACGATCCTGGAGCACCTCTTCCGTGGCAGCGGCATGCAGGGCCTGTGCGGCATGAGGGTGTGGGACGATGGCGGCGAGTATCCGGTGTTTCGACCCCTCCTCGGCGTCCGCCACGAGGACCTGATTGAATATCTCCGGGAGCGCGGCCAGGTCTGGCGCGAGGATGCCACCAACCACGAGACGGTCTATACAAGGAACCGCCTCCGGCATCTTGTGCTGCCGGAGGTGGAGAAGATCTTCCCCGGCGCCGCGGAGCGGCTCTGTCAGACGGGGCGGATCATACAGGGCGATGAGGAGGTGCTGGCCTCATCCGCCCGGGAGACTGCAGATCCATTTTTCTCAAAGAACTATTTCCCCCTGAGTGCCCTGGAGGCGCTTCCGCTTGGCCTGAAACGGCGAGTCCTCCGGATGTGGGTCTGCGAGCGGTGCATGACGGGGGAGGAAAAGCAGCGCGGGCTTCCCTTTGCGGATACTGAGCGCCTCGTGGAGCTTCTGGGGGAAAACACAGGCAAGAGTGTGAACCTGCCCCGGGGGCGAAAGGCAACAAAAGGGTACCTCTGCCTCCACGTGGATGGGCGGGCGGAGGATACGGAGCCTGTGAGGATTCACACATCCAGCCTTCCGCCGGACGGGATGTTTGGCGACGGGAAGCGCAGCCAGGCCATGCCCGGGATGCTCCTGGATGAGTGTCAGGTCCGTTCAAGAAGACAGGGAGACTGGATCCGGCCCTTTGGAAGCAGCGGCCGGCAGAGCCTTCAGGATTATTTTGTGAACCGGCGGGTGGATGCGCCATTCAGGGAGAAGGTCCCGCTTCTTTGCCGCGGCAGCGAGGTCCTCATGGCCGCTGGGGTCGGGACGGGCAACGTTCCAAGGTATGTCCCGGGGGAAACAGACACAGCGGCAGACTGGATCCTTCTCACCTGGGAGGGGCCGCTGCCCTGGCTGGATCTGAAAGACCCGGATCAATAACACATACGCATACACAAATATACAAAAAAGGAGACGCGATCATGGAAAACGGACGGAAGATGTACAGGGACTGTGCGGAAATCCTGGTGCGCAGAGAGGAGATTGCCCAGGCGGTACGCAAGCTCGGGGAAATCATTACCCATGACTATGAAGGCAAGGCCCCGGTGATGGTCTGCATCCTCAAGGGTGCCAGCGTGTTTTTCACGGACCTGGCCCGGGAAATCGATCTGCCCGTGGAGATGGACTTCATGATTGCTTCCTCCTATGGCAGCGGCACATCCTCCAGCGGTAATGTCCGCATCCGCAAGGATCTGGATATCGACGTGGCCGGCAGGGATGTCCTGATCGTGGAGGACATTGTGGACACGGGCGTGACGCTGAACTTTATCCGCAACATGCTCTCCCACAGAGGCGCCGCCTCCATCCGGGTGGCGACGCTGCTGGACAAGCCCAGCCGCAGGAAGGTGGACCTGAAGGCCGACTACTTCTGCTTCACCATTCCCAATGCCTTCGTGGTGGGCTACGGCCTCGACTATGACGAGAAGTACAGGAATCTCCCGGACATCTGCATCCTGTCCCCGGAGATCTATCAGAAATAAGGGGATACGCTGTGCCGGGCGGGAAGAAAAACAGTCCTGCCCGGTGTTTCTGAGAAACGCGCCCGAGGGCTGAGAGGACGGTTTTGCTTGAACAAAAACAATAATACCTTTCTTGGCATCTATGCCGTGATTCTGTGTGTGATCATGGTGATGGGCGTCATGATGAGCAGAAACACACAGCAGGCACCCTCCCGGCGCATCGAGTATCCGCAGCTTCTGGAATACCTGTCGGAGGACGAAGTTCAGGCGGTGGCCCTGCAGGACCAGACGCTCTGGGGCCTGAAAAGGGATACCAGCATTCCATCCTCCGGGTTCCCTCAGGGAGGGTATGATTTTGAGACCACGGTCGGGGAGGATTTCCTCCTGACGGCCCGGCAGATGGTGGCGGCGGAAAAGGGTGTGGACGTGGATACGGTCAGCGTGCAGGACCTGGCCTTCACTGTCCAGTATGTGGCGAAAAATCAGAAAGCATGGTACATGGACTATCTGCCCCTGGTCCTGGAGATCATTCTGGTGGCCGGCATCTGGATCTACTTCATGTACTCGTCCCGGAAGGGACCAAACATGCGCGGCGGGCGACGGGAGGCCTTCGGGCGGACCAACGCCCGCGTGAATCTGCCAAAGAAAACCACGGTCAACTTCCAGAGTGTGGCGGGGGCCGAGGAGGAGAAGGCAGAGCTTCAGGAGATGGTGGACTTCCTGAGAAATCCCAAAAACTACCGTGATGTGGGCGCGAGGATGCCCAAGGGCGTGCTGCTGGTCGGAC
>JAFUBA010000040.1 GCA_017460395.1 Clostridia bacterium
GAGGCGCACCGCAGCGCCGCCATCCATCTGCACGACCTGAGCATGCTCACCGGCTACTGCGCCGGCTGGAGCCTCAGGCAGCTGATCCAGGAAGGCCTGGGCGGCGTGCCGGGGAAGATCTCCTCCTCGCCCGCAAGTCACCTGTCGACGCTGTGCAACCAGATGGTGAACTTCCTCGGCATCATGCAGAACGAGTGGGCGGGCGCCCAGGCGTTCTCCTCCTTTGACACCTACCTGGCGCCGTTTGTGAAGGTCGACAGCCTTTCACAAAGGGAAGTCAAGCAGTGTGTCCAGTCCTTCATCTACGGGGTGAATACCCCGAGCAGGTGGGGCACCCAGGCACCCTTTTCCAACCTGACCCTTGACTGGGTGGTGCCAAACGACCTCAAGAATCTTCCTGCGATCGTCGGCGGGAAGGAGATGGACTTCACCTACGGGGACTGCCAGAAGGAAATGGACATGGTGAACAAGGCCTTCATCGAGATCATGATCGAGGGCGACGCCAACGGCCGCGGCTTCCAGTACCCGATCCCCACGTACTCCATCACCCGGGACTTTGACTGGTCGGACACGGAGAACAACCGGCTCCTGTTTGAGATGACCGCAAAGTACGGCACCCCCTACTTTTCCAACTACATCAACTCCGACATGGAGCCCAGCGACGTGCGGTCCATGTGCTGCCGTCTGCGGCTGGACCTGAGGGAACTGAGAAAAAAGAGCGGCGGGTTCTTCGGATCCGGAGAGTCCACGGGGTCCATCGGGGTGGTGACCATCAACATGCCGAGGATCGCGTATCTCGCAAGCGATGAGCAGGATTTCTACCGCAGGCTCGATCACATGATGGACGTGGCGGCCAGGTCCCTGAAGACCAAGCGCACCGTGATCACACAGCTCCTCGAGCGCGGACTGTACCCCTATACCAAGCGCTACCTCGGCGGGTTTGACAACCACTTCTCCACCATCGGCCTCATCGGCATGAACGAGGTGGGCCTGAACGCCAGGTGGCTGCGGAAGGATCTCACGCACCCCGAGACGCAGCAGTTCACCAAAGACGTCCTCAACCACATGCGGGAGCGCCTGAGTGACTACCAGGAGCAGTACGGGGATCTGTACAACCTCGAGGCCACGCCGGCGGAGAGCACAACCTACCGCTTCGCCAAGCACGACAAGGAAGCGTTCCCGGACATCATCACGGCGAACATGAACGGCACGCCCTACTACACCAACTCCTCCCACCTGCCGGTGGGCTACACGGAGGACGTGTTCTCGGCCCTGGACATTCAGGACGACCTGCAGACCCTGTACACCTCCGGCACCGTCTTCCACGCCTTCCTCGGCGAGAAGCTGCCGGACTGGAAGGCTGCGGCAAACCTGGTGCGGAAGATTGCGGAGAACTATAAGCTGCCCTACTACACCATGAGTCCCACCTACTCCGTGTGCAAGGACCATGGATATATCACCGGCGAGCAGTATACCTGCCCCATCTGCGGGGCGAAGACGGAGGTCTACAGCAGGATCACCGGCTACTACCGCCCGGTCCAGAACTGGAACGCCGGGAAGGTGCAGGAGTTCAGGGACAGGCGGGTGTACGACGTCGGCATGTCCCACCTGACCCACATGGGGCCCATCATGACCAATGCGGATGCGGCCATGGAGGCAGCGCGGGAGCCCGGCTGCTGCGCCCCCATGGAGCCCATGAGCAAAGAGACCATGGACAGGACGCCCGAGGCTCCGGCGCCGGAAGCTGCCCCGGAGAATGACGCGGCGGAGCTGCTCCTCTTCAAGACGCCGACCTGCCCCAACTGCAAGGCGGCCATGGCGCTGTTGGACAAATCCGGCGTCCGCTACCGCACGCTCAACGCCAAC
>JAFUBA010000041.1 GCA_017460395.1 Clostridia bacterium
ACCAGGTCCCCGAGGCCGGAGAGTATCTGTATAATGCCCTGCTCGAGGGCGATCCCAAGGCCCGAAAGGCTCTCCCCGATCCCCGCCCAGGAGATGCCGGAGAGGAGGTCACCCAGGGCGTTCACCAGCTGGCCCGCGAGCCCGGCTGCACCGCGGATGGCGTCCGCCGCGGAGGAGATCAGCTGCTCCGCGATGCCGGAGAGCGTCCCAAAATCCGACGTGAAGTCGTGGGACGCAAGCCTCGCCGCCGCCCCCTGGACGGTCTCCCGGAGGGCATCGTAGATGCTGTTCCCAAGGCCACTTAGGTCCACGGCCAGGTCCCCGAGGCCGGACAGGACCTGCAGGACGCCCTGCTCGAGGGCGATCCCAAGGCCCGAAAGGCTCTCCCCGATGCCCGCCCAGGAGATCCCGGAGAGGAGATCACTCGTGGCACGCACCAGCTCGCCGGTGAGGTCCGCCGCGCCCCGGATGGATGCGGCAGCTGATGAGATGGCCGTCTCGAGGAGCGAGGTGAGCCCGTCTGCGAGGCCCGTCAGGTCCGCGGACCCAAGGCCCGCCATCGCACCCTCGAGGGCACGCGTGAGGCTGAGCTGAATGGATTCCGTGAGACCCGCCATGGCGGGCACGAGGCCCTCGAGCCCAGAAAAGGCATCGCTGAGGCCCCGCACCATGGCTTCAGAAAGTCCCCAGAAGGCGTCCCCCATGTCCTCCCAGCGGATGCTGCCGATGAGATCCGATACGGCGTCCAGGATCCCCGCCCCGGCGCCCGCACTCGCCCGGATGCCCTCGGAGACGGCACGCATCACCTCAGCCCCGAGCCCCGCGAGGCCCTGGAGATCCGATGTGAGGTCGTGGGCCTTCAGGCCCCGGATGGCCGCCTCCACCGCCTGCCCGAGGCCCTCCGTGAGCCCCGCCTGGATCCCGGAGAGGTCCGCGGTCCAGTCCGTCAGCGCGTCCTGCACGCCGGAGAGCCCGTCCAGGAGGGCGGCGCCGAGGCCGCCCATGACTTCCCCGGTCCCGGACCAGTCGTTGTCCTCCAGGGCGCCCTGCACGGAGGTGAGGAGCTCGCGGGCGGTCGCTGAGACGCCCGAAATGACGCTGCTGAGCCCCGCCCGGAGGCTCTCCTCCGCATTCTCCAGATCCCAGTCCATGGGCAGTATGAGGCTCTCCCCGCCGATCCTTCCAAGGAGCCCCTGCAGGATCCCCGGGAGCTCTGAGAGCGCACCCTGAAGGGATGCAGCCAGCCCAGATGCCAATTCCCCGAAGTCGGTCCGCGTCAGGCCCTCCAGGAGCCCGCCCAGGAGGGAGGCACCCAGGTCCGCGAGGGAAGGGATGTTCGAGATGGTCCCCTCCAGGAGCGCTCCCGCGAGGCGCATACCCTCCGGCACGAGGCGCGGGAGGGCCGCGGAGAGGCCGCCCGAGAACCCGCGGATCACCTCGCCCGCGCTCTCTGCGATGCCGGGCACCGTCCCCGATATGGCCGAGGTGAAGGCGATCAAAGCATCGCCCGAAAGCTCTGCGAGAGATGGCATCACGTCCCGGAGCGCCGCGGCGAGGGAACCAAAAAAGCTCACCATGTTCCCCTGCAGCTCCTGCGTCTTCCCTGCGAGCAGCCGGTTCCAGCTCTTCAGCTGCTTTTCCAGCGCCTTCCCGCCCGCCATGAGGGACTGGCCCATCACGTTCCCCGTGTTCAGGAAGGCCGCCCCGATCCCGACCATGCCGGCCGTGAGGAGGCCCGCGGGGGACACGAGGGCGGCCATGAGAGACCCGAGGCGCGGGAGCAGGAGCTCCATGGTTCCCATCCCGCTGATCACGGGTCCCAGGCTCATGAGAAAGCCGCCGAGGTGCAGGGCACCCGACTGGAGCGCCGGCTCCAGGCCGTTAAAGCCCCGCACAAGGCCCGTCAGGCTCTCCACGATCCCCGATGCCGTGCCCTCCATCAGGGAGGAGAGCATGATCTTCGTGGTGCCAAGGGCCGAGTCCAGCAGCTTCAGCTGGCCCTGAAGGGAGCCCTTCAGCATCTGCTCGGACTTCTCGGCCGCGGCGCCCAGGCCCTCGCCCGCGGTATCCGCCAGGCGGATGAGCTCCTCATACGTCTCCTCCGACACGCTCAGCATCGAGAGGAGGGCGTTCCCGGACCTGGCACCGCCGAGGGACTTGGCCAGCACCTGCATCTCCTGGTCTGACAGGTTCGCATCCCGCACGGCCGTCCTCAGATCCCCCAGCACATCCCGGAACTGCCTCGCATTCCCGGCCGCATCGAACATCGAGACGCCCAGCGCCTCCATGGAGGCAATGGCCCCCTTGTCGGAGGACATCCGCTGGAAGATGGTGCGAAGGTCCGTGCCTGCCTTGCTTGCCTTGATGCCCGCGTTCGCCATAATGCCGGCCGCAAAGGACACGTCCTCGATGCTGAGTCCCAGCGTGCCCGCCTGGGCCGCGACATTGGCAAAGGTCTGGCCCATCTTCTCCACCGAGGTGTCGGTGGAGGTGGCCATCTGGACCATCACGTCCGCAAAGTGCTGCATGTCCCCGGCGGCCCCCGCCGCATCGCCCGCGTTGAAGGCCATCGCCGTGTCCACCAGGTACGAGGCCAGCTGCCCGAGGGCATCCGAGTCCGCCACCTCCGCCATGCGGATGAGCGCCTCCGCCGACTCCGAAATCTGCTCGTGGGAAAAGCCCGCCATGGCCAGGCTCTCCATGGCCTCCGCCGCCTGGCTGGCGGTCTTGCTCGTCACCTCGCCGAGCCTCAGTGCTTCCTGCCTCATGCTCTGAAAGGAGCTCTCCGCCGTCTCGGAGGTGTCGCCCACGAGGGCTCGGACGCGGGTCATGGTGGTCTCAAACTGGGTGCCGGTCTCGAAGATGTCCTGCCCGAGGGACAGAAGCGGCCGCGTGATCATCTCCGTCAGCCCCAGGCCGCCCAGGGTCTTCCCGATCCCGGAGAGGGAGGTCTCCATGCCATGGAGCGTCTTCTCAAAGCCCGCCGTCTCCAGGGTAAAGCTTGCAAACACCTCGCCCACATTCATGCCCATGAAGGATCCTCCTCTCCTGATATAAATAAGTTATACTGAATAGTGAATATAATTCTGCTGTCTGAGATATTCCGGCTATCTCACCAGCGACGCAAAGAAGTCGTTGGCAGCCGCGCGGTCATCCACCTGCCTGTCCGCCTGACTGCGCCGCTCCTCCTCCATGGCCCGGGCCAGGGCGCCCATGGGGCTCAGGTTTTTCAGCAGCACCATGAATCGCCGGAAGGACATCCGGTCCAGCTCGTCCATGAGGTTTATCCCATACTCCCGCTGGAAGTCGCTCTCTACCGCGTCCCAGTGGTCGAGGATGCTGACGGACGGAGCTTTTTTGGGGAGCGCACCCCCTCACTGTCCATGAACTCCTCGCCCGCATCCGTCCCGTCCCCGGGGAGCTTGCGCATGGCCTCCTCCTCCTTCCCCTGCAGCAGCAGGTAGATGCGGCAGACCAGCTCCACAAAGTCGTCTGCGCCCAGGCCGTCCTGGCACATCTGATCGACGGCCTCCCTGCCAAAGATCTGATCGGCCGCGCGCAGCATGGCCTTCTCCATCTCAGCCGGGCTCATCTCTCCGCCTGCCGTGCGCCCCATGCGCACGAGGACGGAGGCCGGAACGGAGGCGTCGATCTCATAGGTCCGCCCCAGCACCGTCACCTCCACCGTGTCCCGCTCCCGCTCCCCCATAAAGGCATCGAAATCAAAATAGCGCTTCATGTTCTTCTCCTCCTGATTTGCTTGTCTTTCTCATCAGCCCCCTGCGGGGCCATGGGTCAGGTTCCCTCGACCCGGACCTTCACCGTGGCCTCCCGGCCATTGTTGATAGATTCCACCCGGATCGTCGTCTCCCCGGGCGCGATGGGCAGCACCGTGAAGCCGCCCTCGGTGCGGTCGACGACGCGGGCCACGCCGCGGCGCGAGTTCAGCACCTTATAGCGCTGGTTGGAGGCATTCGCCGGCGTAAAGACGACCTCCAGGAGCCTGCCCGGGTCGCCCGCCTGGAAGGTGATGGCTGTGGCCTCCTTTTCGCCCTCCATCAGCGCCACCTTCTCCACGTGCACGTAGGCCGGGTACTCGGCCTCGCCGACCTGCTCGAGGTCCCAGCTGGTGCTGGCCTCCTCGCCGTCCCACTCGCCGCTCTGGCCCGTCACCACATAGTCCGCCACCACCTGGTGGCCGTAGGGGTCCGTGAGCCGGAGCGTCACGTCCTCCATGCAGTCCCCGAGGTCCGCGTACATGTCCAGGAGCTCCTGCCCATGGTCGCGGGACCCCGTCGCATCGTCCTCCACGATCTCGGCCTCCAGCTTCAGGGTGGATGACCGCTTCGTGATGTACGGCTCCTCCCACAGGTCGGTGTCGCTGGATCCGTCATTGGTGTCCCCGGACACGTCCCGCGTCATGCTCTGAAGGCCCCGGATCCGCACCCACTCGTCGGTGGCGGGATCTTTGATCTCAATGGCCCAGTCCCGGATGTTCACCGGGCAGCCGCGTTTTCTGCCTCTCATGTTTCCCCCTTGTCATCAAAAGTCTGAATAGTCACAGTAGTGCACGCGGAGATTGCAGCTGTAGAGGACCCGCTGCTGCTCGTCCGCCCCGATGCCCTGGGCGCCGTTTATGAGTGTTACGGTGACGCGGGCAAGGTGGTAGGCCAGGTACCCGTTCCAGTCCGCCATCTCCTCCGCGATCCGCTGGCAGGTTTCAAAGGCGTACCGGTCATCCCGCCCCCGGACCACCACCTGGATCCTGGCGCCCCCGCGGCGCCCGGGGAGGCCGGCATCGGTTGCATGGAGGGAGATGCACGCATCCGGGCTTTCCGGCATGGTGCCCCAGAAGATGTTCCCCTCATGTTCTCCGTCCGCCATGGTCCCAAGGCCCAGGGCCTCGAGGTGCATTCCGATCTGCTCGAGGAGGTTCATCCCATCACCGCCCGGATGGCCTGGGAGGCCGCCTGCAGCATCTCGCTGCCCGATTCAAAGAGCGCGTTTTCCAGGTATTTGCTGCCCCTTTCGTGCACGATGGCCGCGTAGGGCGTATCGTAGGAGATGGACGCCGTGTTTCCCTCCGCCTGCACGCTGCAGGACCCCCTGAGGCGCCCCGTGTCGACGGGCACGGCCGCCTGGGCGCGGCCTTCCACCGCCTGCATGGCAGCTGTACTCCCCTCGGTCCCGGCCCTCTTCAGGAGAGACTGGACCTTCCCTCTGTTTTCTACGAATCGGATGCTCACACTCACTGGAGGATCACCTCCAGGTGGTGAAGCCCAAAGCCGCGCATGGCCTCCGTGTCCTGCACAAAGTATTCCTCCCCGTCCACCATCACGCGGCTCTTTGCCCGGAAGTCCTGCGGCTCTGCGCGCACGAACAGCCGGGCCCGGGAAGGTGCCGCCTGCTGGGCGCCCTGGACGCCGAGGCGGGGGTAGATGAGATGCTCCGCCTTTTCCAGCCTGCAGGGATAGGTCCTCTCCTCCCCGTAAACCGCCCCGCCGCTCCCCTGGCGAAGATACGGCCTGACGGTACAGACTTCGGTCATGAGCGCATCAAAGATGTTTCCGATGTCATATCCTCCTCTTTTTCATTCATCGTCTTTATCATCCTCCTCCCGTCCGTTCCGCCAGGCGTCGTGGACCCCGCGCC
>JAFUBA010000042.1 GCA_017460395.1 Clostridia bacterium
TGAAGATGTAGAAACAGAGGAGAACGATATGGACATTGAAAGCGTTCTGCCGGACTCTGCTGAAATGAGCATATACCTAGAGAGCGATTCAGAATAATTACATGTTCGTTTTAGAATAGTGATTATGAAGCTACAGATCGGGTTTTTTTATGTTTTTTTCGCCGGAAAAGCAGCTTGCCAGAGGACATTTTTCCAGTTTTTTCCATCAGAAACAGCCTGCCGGACGGGAAAAGGCCTGAAACCGGGAAGAAAATGTCTCACATGTGCGATGAAAGGTTGCGATCTTTTTCTGTTTCATGTTAGAATGGACACGATTCAAAAAACAGAACAGATATCTGAACAATCGAGCCTGGACCGTCAGACGATCATCGTTTTCAGGGACGAGACTGTCCCTGCATCCAGTAGCCAGAAGGCAGCTCCAAAGAATGGATAACAGACACTCTGCCAGGGCAGAGACAAGACAGATTTGTATCATCGGCAGGTGGCCGGTGATAAGATAAAAATAAGAGACAGTCTCCAGGGAAAGGAGGAGAAGGAAATGGGTAACGGAAAGATCAGCCAGCCGACGGGCAAACTCCGGGTGGTGGCGCTCGGCGGCGTGGACGAGATCGGCAAGAACATGTACGTGTTCGAATATGAGGATGACATCATTGTCGTGGACTGCGGCAGCATTTTTCCGAAAGAGGATATGCTGGGCGTGGACCTGGTGATCCCGGATGTCAGCTATCTGGTGGCAAAGAAAAACCACGTGAGAGGATTTGTGCTGACCCACGGACATGAGGATCACATCGGTGCCATTCCCTATATCCTGCGCCAGGTCAAAGCACCTCTGTACGGCACCCGTCTGACGCTGGCACTGGTGGACCTGAAACTGAAGGAACACCGCCTGGGCAATGTCCCGATGCAGGTGGTCAGCCCCCGGGAGGAAATTCACCTGGGACAGTTCACGGTACAGTTCATTCATGTCAGTCACTCGATTGCAGGAGCCTGCGCTCTGGCCATCACCTGTCCGGCCGGCACGGTGATTTTCAGCGGCGACTTCAAGGTGGACTATACGCCCATCGATGGGGAAATCATGGACCTGCAGACCCTGGCCGCCTGGGGCCAGAAGGGCGTGATGGGCCTTCTCTGCGAATCCACGAACGTGGAGCGGCCCGGCTTTACCATGAGCGAACTCAAGGTCGGCGAGACCTTCGACAGTATGTTCCGCGAGGCCAAGGGACGCGTGATTGTGGCCATGTTTGCGTCCAACATCCACAGGATGCAGATGGTCATTGACAATGCCATTCACTACGGACGCAGGGTCTGTTTCATCGGACGGTCCATGGTGAATGTGAGCCGCGTGGCCATGGACATCGGGGAGCTTCGGATTCCGGAGGATTACCTGATCGATGTGGACTCCATTGATCAGTATCTGGACTCTGAGATCCTCGTGATGACCACCGGCAGCCAGGGCGAGCCCATGGCGGGCCTGACCAGAATGGCCTTTGCGGAGCACCGCAAGCTCCAGATTCGGCCCAGTGACATGGTCATCATTTCTGCCACACCGATTCCGGGCAATGAGAAGTTCATCTCCAGGGTGATCAATCAGCTGTATCGTTGCGGTGCCCAGGTCATCTACAGCGCGATGGCCGAGGTGCACGTGTCCGGTCACGCCTGTCAGGAAGAACTGAAACTCATGCATGCCCTGGTTCGGCCGAAGTACTTTGTGCCGATCCACGGTGAGTACCGGATGCTCTGGCAGCATGCAGAGCTGGCCGAGAGCATGGGCATGGACCGCAGAAACATCGTGATCCCGGAGATGGGCCAGGTCATCGAGATGACAGAGGACACACTGTCCCTCGGCGAGCAGGTGCCCACCGGCGGCATCATGGTGGACGGCCTGGGTGTCGGCGATGTGGGCAATGTGGTGCTGCGTGACCGCAAGCATCTGTCCGAGGACGGCCTGATCATCGTGGTCATGGCCATCAACCGGGACGAGGCAAAGCTGGTCTCGGGGCCGGATATCATCAGCCGCGGCTTCATCTATGTGCGTGAGAATGAGGATATCATCGACAATACCCGGGAAGTGGTGCGCCAGATCGTGGACATGAGCGATCTGAGCGGCGAAAACTGGCCGGATCTCAAGAACCAGATCAAGGATGATCTGCATCGGTTCATTTTCGAGAAGATCAAGCGCAATCCCATGATTCTGCCGATCATTCTGGACGTATGACCGAAGGGCGAAAGCAGCATAAGCAGGGGAGGAAGGCGATGGCCCGTCCTCTCCTGCTTTTTTCCCCATTGAGATTCAGATGCGACAGGCGTACAATGACCGAGATTCGGTTTCATACCCGTGCATGAACTGCATGGGGATGAAACGCATAAGATCTGAAAGGGAGCGACAGAAAATGGAATATTCTACGGCACATCAGCTGGCACGGGAGATCCGCGAGAGCAGGGAATGGAAAGAGTATCACGCGCTCAAGGAGAGCGTCATGGGGGACGAGACCCAGGCAGCCCTGATCCGCGAGTTCAGAAAACTGCAGATCGCGATTCAGATGAGTGCCATGCAGGGAAAAAGTCCGGACTCGGAAGACATGCAGCGCTTTTCCGGCATCAACACGCTGCTGTTCTCCAAACCGGAAGTGCGGGATTTTCTGCTGGCCGAGATGCAGCTGCAGAGGTCCCTCGGGGACATTTTCAAGATTCTGACAGATGCTGCGGATCTGGACATGGATCTGGGCTTGGGCAATCTGAGCGTGTAAGGTACATTTGGCGGACGGCTGGAGGTGAGATGAATGGGCAGGCGAAACTACACCTATCAGAGCATGCGGGATGAGCGGCAGTGGGAAATCCACTGGTATGCCGGTGTCTGGCGGATTGTGCGCCCTTTGCTGGTGGGACTGACATCCCTCGTGGTCCTGGTGGGCCTCGTGTATGGGGGCTACAGGAAAGTGTGGGACACGTATGTGGCCCCGCCGGAGACGGAAACCACCCAGGCCGTGCCCTTTGAGGTGGCCTCCGGCGACAGTCTCACCAGGGTGAGCCGGCGCCTGGAGGAGGCGGGTCTCATCCGCTCCAAGACGGTCTTCAAGTATTACTGTGATTTTGCCGGCATGGGACAGAAGATCCAGGCGGGAAATTACCTGCTGCGCGCAGACATGTCCCTGGGTGAAATCGCGGACCAGCTGACGCGGGGGGACGGAAATCCCCTGGTGCGAAACATCACCATGATCCCCGGCTGGACCGTGGAGACGCTGGCGGTCAGGCTCCAGGAGGACGGTGTGATTGAGCGTGCACAGGACTTCCTCGACCTTTGCAGGGACGGGCGGCAGTTCCAGGATTACTACTATATTTCAGACGTTCTGAAGACAAAGGACGTGCAGTCCAGAAAGTATGTGCTGGAGGGCTACCTTGCCGCCGACACCTATGAGGTCTACACCTCATCTACGCCCGAGGAGATCATCCGCAGGCTGCTCTCCCAGACGGAGCGCGCCTTCCCGGCAGACGACCAGGACCGGGCGGAGAGCCTGGGCTTCAGCATGGACCAGATCCTGACCATGGCCAGCCTCATCGAGAAGGAAGCAAAACGCGAGGACTTTGCAAAGGTGTCGGCTGTATTTCACAACAGGCTCCGGCAGAATATGAAGCTGCAGAGCGATGTGACCATCCACTACATCACCGGCATTCCGAAGATGAACCTGGAAAGCCAGGACCTTGCGGTGGCAAATCCGTACAACACCTACCAGATCACGGGCCTGCCGCCGGGCCCGATCTGCTCGCCCAGCCGGGAAGCGATCTACGCGGCGCTGTACCCGGACGAAACGTATGTGGCGGAAAACTATCTGTACTTCTGCGCAAAGGATCCGGAGAGCGGGGAACTCTATTTTTCCAGGACACTTCAGGAGCATGAGAATGCGGTGAGTATCTATGCGCCGCTGTGGAAGGCCTGGGACGAAAAGCGGGGGATTCAATGAAGCGGCCGGAACTGCTTTGTCCTGCGGGCGGCATGAGCCAGCTGAAGTGCGCGCTGCACTTTGGGGCAGATGCTGTGTACGGTGCCATGAAGGCATATGGGCTCAGGGCTTTTGCGGGCAACTTTTCGGAGGAAGAGCTGGGGGAGGCGGTGCGCCTTTGCCACGGGAAGGGCGCGAAGTTCTACCTGACCCTCAATATCTTTCCCTTTGACGATCAGATGGAGGGGTTTGTAGAGGCCGCAAGGGTGGCTGCACACCTCGGGGTGGACGCAGCCATCGTGAGCGACCTGGGAGCCATCTGCATGCTGCGCGAACGTGTGCCGGAGCTGCCGCTTCACGTGTCCACCCAGGCGTCCACCGTGAACAGCGCAGCCATCATGCACTACAGGGCGCTTGGGTGCCGTCGTGTGATCCTGGCCAGGGAAGTGTCCCTCGAGCGCATGCGCGCCCTTCGCGCAGCCGTCCCTGAGGACATGGAGCTGGAGTGCTTTGTACACGGTGCAGCCTGCATGGCCTGGTCCGGAAGATGTCTGCTCTCCGCAGCGCTCACAGGCCGCAGCGGGAACCAGGGAGCCTGCGCGCAGAGCTGCCGGTGGAATTTCTCTGTCGTGGAGGAAAAGCGCCCCGGGGAATATCTGCCTGTTGCGGAGGATGAGCATGGGACGTATGTGTTTTCGGCCCGGGACCTGAACCTGATGCCCGCCCTCAGAGACCTTTGTGCGTGCGGGATCTCCTCCCTCAAGATCGAGGGACGCATGAAGACAGAGTACTACACGGCCACGGTGACCCTGGCCTACCGCGAGGCGCTGGACCTGCTGGCGCGGGATCCGGACCTGTTTGAACAGGAAAAGGAACGCTTCATGGAGGAACTTGCCTGTGCCTCCCACAGGGACAGCGATACCGGTTTTCTCTATGGGGCACCGGCGCAGCCCGGCGGGGCCGAGGGTTTTCACCAGGCGAGGGAGTATATCGGGCGGGTGCAGGAGGATGCAGACGGGGGCAGTGCAGTGGTGGAAATGAAAAACAGGTTCCACGCAGGCGATCCGCTTGAGCTCATGACGCCCTCCGGCATCGTGAGGTTTACGGCAGAGCCGTTCATCCGGGAGAAGACCGGGGAGCGGCTGGACACCCTGGGGATCGCCGGGGAGCGGATCCTGCTGCGGGTGCCGGACATTGCGCAGGCAGGTGATCTGGTCCGGGGCCCCGTGCGCAACCACAGAATGTGAGATGGGAGAAAAAGGGGGAATACCACTTGGCAAAAGAGCAGAAGAGTGAAGTGACAGCCGATGCACTTTCGGAAGCCCTGGTCCGCAGGCTACCCGGGTATTACCGTCATCTCAGGGAGATGGAGGCAGCCGGGATCAAGCGAGTATCCAGCATGAAGCTGGGGAGAAGGATGCATCAGACGGCCTCCCTCATCCGGCAGGATATCAACACCTTCGGCGGCATCGGCCGGCAGGGCCTTGGATATGATGTACGGGAACTCAAGGAGAAAATCGGTGATCTCCTGGACCTGAACCGTGGTCACGAGATGATCATCCTTGGGGCGGGCAACATTGGTACGGCCGTGGCGGGCTATGCCAGCTTTCAGCAGAACGGGTTTACCACCGTGGCCATGTTTGATGTAAATCCCGCCAAAATCGGGACGAAAGCGGGCGGAATCCCCGTTTTATCCATGGATGCGCTGGAGGACTATGTCATGGCGCATCCGGTGGACATCGCGGTTTTGGCGGTACCAAAGGAGCAGGCGGTCACGGTCATGGAGCGGGTGCAGAAGCTTGGTATCCGGGCCGTGTGGAACTTTGCACCTGTGGACCTGCAGTATGACCAGACAGCCATGACGGTCGTGAACGTCCATCTCAGCGACACCCTGCAGGTGCTGTCCTATCAGCTGGCGCACATGCGGTGAGTGGCAGCGAATACAAGGCTCAGCGGGAGGCATCCATGGAAGGCAGACAAACAAAGCGGCGCAGGGAAGCGCTTGGCAGAACGGAAGAACTGATCCGGGAGCAGCAGGAGATGGAGGAGCGGGCGGCCACGCCCTACACGTTCCGGCACGCCATGCCAGAGGAAAGCGATGCGGCAGAAAGGACTCACAGCAAAGCAAAGCGCCCGCACACGGTGGTGTGGGCGTTTCTGTCCCTTGTGTTTCTCATCTGCCTTCTGTCCCTTCTGCTGTTCATGGCACCCCAGCTCCTCGGGATCCGCTACCGGACGCTGCCGAACATTGTCTTCCACTCGGGCACCCTGGTGGAGATGGACGAGGAAAGGCTCCGTGACTACCGGCAGACGCGCGAGAGCGTGCGGGAGAATGTGTTCTATCCGGGGGTATCCGTGGACGGAATTTCCCTGGGCGGCCTGACCATGGAGGAGGCACGGAGGCAGGTGGAGGCGGTTTCGGCCGGCATCGGGAGCCCCTTTGCCCTGAACGTGCAGGTGGCGGGGAAAACATGGACCGTATCCTCCGACATGGTGCCCATGCAGCGGAATGTAGAAGACGTTCTCCTTAAGGCCTATGCCCTCGGGCGGCAGAACACGCAGGGCGCTAAGGGCCTTCCGCCCATGATGGAGCGGGAGCAGATGCGGGAACAGATGCTTATGCAGCCCATCGAGCTAAACACCACCCTGTCCTACGACCTGACGAAACTTCGGGACGTTGCGGAGCAGATTACGCAACAGGTCAATGTGCCGTTTCAGAACGCCGAGGTGCTGGGTTTTGATATGGCGAGCAGGACCTTTTCGATCTCCGAGGATGTGCCCGGACTGTACGCGGACCCGGAGAAGCTCTATCAGGCGATGCTTTCCGCACTGTATGCGGGGCAGGCCTACGGCACCGTGGGGCTGGACCCTGTGGAGGTGGTGGCGGATGTCACCAGGGCAGAGCTTCGAAACCGCCTGACGAAGGTATCCTCCTACACGACTTCCACCACCAGCAACCAGAACAGAAACACCAATGTCCGTCTCTCCTCAGAGGCGATCAACGGCGTCATGGTGGAACCGGGTGCCATCTTCTCCTTCAACCAGGCCACCGGCCAGCGCACGGTCCAGAAGGGCTATAAGGAGGCGACGGCTATCTCCGGCGGCCAGTCCATCCCGGAGGTGGGCGGCGGCGTCTGTCAGACCAGCTCTACCCTGTTTAATGCCGTGGCGAGGGCGAACCTGGAGATCGTCTCCCGCTCCCCGCATGCCTGGCCTTCCAGCTATGTAGAGAAGGGCATGGATGCCACGGTGAACTGGCCGGATCTGGACTTCCGCTTCCGCAACAATACGGACTACCCGATCTACATTCTCTCAGGCTATGCCAGTCAGAAAGTCTGGGTGGAAATCTACGGACTGAACCTGGAGGACGGAAAGAGCATTGAACTGGAGAGCAAGGTAACCAGGACCATCCCCATTCCGGAGGGCATCAAGGAAGTGCGGAACGAAGAGCTCAAGCCCGGCACACGCAAGACCACCGTCAAAGGACGGAAAGGCTATGAGGTCGAGACATGGCAGGTGTGGTATCAGGGCGGGAAGGAGATCAGTCGGAATCTCCTGTGCAAATCCACATACCGCGCCTACCAGGAGACGATCGAATATAATTAGTACCATGGATCGGGCCACACGCTCGAGTTTCGAGCAATGAGACTGAGAGGGCGTATCCTTTGATTGGAAGGAACACCCTGGAAACCATTTCAACTCCGTCAGCTTACATACCTACACTCAATTGACTGGCTCAAACATGTCTTTGCTCACTCCGCAAACCGGGCAGCACCAGTCATCGGGCAAAGCTTCAAAGGGTGTGCCTGCTGCAATGCCGCTGTCGGAATCGCCTTTCTCAGGATCATAGACATACCCGCAGGGGCCGCAGGCGTATTTTTGTAATTTCGTGTCTACATTCTGTGATGCTTCAGGCGCAGCCTGAATGTCCAGAAGTGTTTTGACCAGAGCAGGAATCCCGGCAAAGTCGCTTTCTTCAGGGTTCCATTGTGAGCGGATGCTTTCGTCGATCACTTCAAAGCCGGCCTCAGCCAGCTTGCCCTGCAGCAGCTTGACACTTTCGCCGCTCCAGCCATAGCATCCGAAGGCGGCAGCTCTCTTGCTTTTGAACTTCAGCTGTTTGAGAAACTCCAGCCAGCCCGCCACACTGGACAGGTAGCTGTTGCTGACGGTCGGGGAGCCCACAGCGATAGCCCTGGACTTGAATACCTCGGTCATGATCTCGTTCTTGTCCGCTTTGGCAATATTGAAGACTTTGACCACGGTATCGGGGCTCTGCTTGTGAATCTCTTCAGCGATTCTGTGGGCAATTTTCGTCGTACCTTCCCACATTGTATCATAGGCAATCGTGACCTGGTTTTCCTGATATGCATTGGCCCAGGCTGCATATTTTTCCACAATTTGCAGAGGGGTTTCCCGCCAGATCGCGCCGTGGGAGGGAGCGATCATATCAAGTGTCAGGTTGAAGCCTGCGATCTCTGCCAGTTTCTTTGTCAGAATCAGCGCGAAGGGGTTGAGGATGTTGGCGAAATACTTCATGGCTTCCTTGTTCAGAAGGCATTTATCCGCCTTGTCGTTGAACAGTTCTTCCACCGCGTAGTGCTGACCAAAGGCGTCGTTGGAAAACAGGATGTTGTCCCCAGTCATGAAGGTGGCCATGGAATCGGGCCAGTGCAGCATTTTCATTTCCACGAAAACCAGCTGCTTGCCGTTGCCGATATCCACACTGTCCCCGGTTTTCACTACATGGAAATTCCATCCGCGCCTGCCATACTGCCCTTCAATGCTCTTGACAGCCTGGGCGGTACAGTAAATGGGAGTATCGGGAATTTTGTCCATGAGCGCGGTCAGAGAACCGGAATGATCGCATTCCCCGTGATTGGCCACGATGAAATCAATCTTCTTCAGGTCAATTTCTTTTTCCAGATTGTCCACGAAGTCGAACCGATGAGGCGTCCAGACCGTGTCGATCAGCACGGTCTTTTCTTCCTCGATCAGATAGGCGTTCTGGCTGGAACCGTTCATGATGGAATAATCATCGCCATGGAAGCTCTCCAGCTCCCAGTCGATAAAGCCAACCCAGCTGACATGACCTTTTACATGCTTTCTCATATGATCGTCTCCTCAGAAACATCTTTCTTTTCTCTCTTTTTTGCACCGCTCGATATTGCCGCAGCGGTAGCATAGCTCGTTATCGCAGATGCCGTCCTTTTCAAAACAGGACAGAATATTGGCAACGGATGTTTCGGCGATGTTATTCAATGCTTCCTCCGTCAGGAATGCCTGATGGGATGTGACGATCACGTTGGGCATGGAGATCAATCGGGACAAAAGATCGTCGTTCAGAATATGCCCGCTGCGGTCCTCAAAGAAAACATCAGACTCCTCTTCATACACATCCAGGCATGCCGCGCCGACCTTTCGCGCCTTGATGCCTTGCAGCAGTGCCTCCGCGTCAATCAGCCCTCCCCGGGAGGTATTGACGATCACCACACCCTTTTTCATTCTGGCGATGGAGGATGCGTTGATCATATGCCGCGTTTCGTCAGTCAAGGGACAGTGCAGGGAGATGATGTCACTGCGCTGGAACAGCTCATCGAGGGATACATAGTCGATCCCGCTGTCTGGAGATGGGAATCGATCATAGGCGATCACGTGCATGCCAAAGCCCCTGCATATGTCCATGAAGATCCTGCCGATCTTGCCAGTACCGATGACCCCCACGGTTTTCCCGTGGAAATCAAAGCCCGTCAGGCCGTTCAGAGAGAAGTTGAATTCCCGCGTGCGATTGTAGGCCTTATGGATGCGGCGTACGGAGGTCAGCAGCAGGGCAATGGCGTGCTCGGCCACCGCGTAGGGAGAATAGGCGGGTACATGCACCACATGGATTTTCCCAAAGGCGGCCTGCACATCCACGTTGTTGTATCCGGCGGAGCGCAGGGCGATGAGCCTGACGCCCATTTCATACAGCCTGTCGATGACCGCAGCGTTCACCGTATCGTTGACGAACACGCACACGGCGTTGCAGCCCCGGGCCAGTTCCACAGTGTCCTCGTTCAGCTTCGTTTCCAGAAAGCGGAATTCCATGTCCTTTTGTTCGCTATATCGCTCAAACGAAGGTTTATCATATTCCCTGGTATCGTAAAATGCGACCTTGATCATGGTACCGCCTCCTGCCTTTCAGTATTTGGGAAAATCAAGGGAATCATTCCAGTGTCAAAAGCAATGCCATCTTGAATCTCTCTGTGGCCTTCACAGAATGGAGGCCGCCCTTTGCAAATTTGAAGTTTTCGCCTGCCTTGATGGGATGCTCCTTGCCTTCATAACCGATGACGCCTTCGCCGTCCAGGGCAAAGATCAGTGCTTCACCTGGTGCGGCGTGCTCGGAAAGGCCGGTACCTTTGTCAAAGCTCATCAGGACGAATTTCAGCTTGGGTTCATGGATGATATCCATGTTCACGATCCGGCCCTCCTGATAGGGCAGCAGCTCTGCCAGCCTGAAAGCCTCTCCGGCTTTGATGATTTCATTCATTTTCGTGTCCCTCCCCAAACAGATTTCTGTATATACCGCGCCTGCTTTGGAACGCATGCCCATGGGAGTATTTGTCGGCGTGATCAGACATTGCCTGGCATGCAGGAGCCAGATCCGTTCATGGCCCGTATAGACCTCCATTTCACCTGCTGCCATCACGATCAGCCTGGGACAGGGATATACCTCGGCGCTGATGTCCGTGTTCGCCGCCAGGGAAAAGTGATAGATGGTATCCGTAACCCGCGCGGACACCGTGCAGCCGGGAACCAAGGGATTTTCCGCCGCCAATGTGAATACTGTGCCTGGCCGGATCATGTTCTCCCCGCCTTTTCATCAAAGCGCGCTTTCACCCTGGTGAAATCCTCCACCAGCTCCGCAGCACCCAGATACTTGCCCTTTTCGTCCCGGACGGCGGCGTAGATCACCCGCACCGGATGATCATCGTTGGGCGTCCAGACCTCCATTGTATCTCTTGCACCGGATTTGAAATCATCCAGCAGTTGCCTCACCATGGGCTTCACCCGTTCCGGATGGCATTCATAGGTGGAACGATCCAGGGCTGACAGGGGGCGGGAGAATACCTTGCCCGCATTGGTGAAGAAGCGGTTGATATCTTCCGCGTCGATGAAGGTGATGTCGATGGGGAGTACCTTGAACAGACCGTTGAGCTGAGTCATGTTCAGCTTACCGCCGGGGAAGCAGAGGAATCCCTCCTCCATGGTATCGGGCACTGCTGTTTCCCGGGCCGCCAGCCCTTTTTCGCCTTCGCTCCATTTCGGTGCGCCTTCGATGAACACGAAGCCCATCTCCGGCAGATCCCGGTAAGCGTCCAGCCATTCTTCCTCTGTCAGATGCTCCAGACAAAGGGGAAAGAAGATGTTTTCCTCCTTGTAGATCATCTCTTTCATGCGGTTCAGCACAGCTTCGACAGCGGTTTTTTCTGCGGAGAAGGTGTCAGCCCGGATCGCCTGCGCCAGATGAGCCACCTCCGCCTTGATCTCGTCGTCCACGCCCCACATGACGTCGTTGGGGCCGGTGATGCCGTGGTGCAGCAGCATGGGCATCAGGATACTTTCCTTTTTGCTGTACAGCACGTCAATGCGACGCAGGGTGTTCAGATTTCCAGACAGCGAGGAGATGTTTTCTTCTTTCAGGGCTGCCATGGCATGGTCAATGAGCGTTTCCAGTGCCTGATTTTCCCGGCGCAGCACGTCCACAGGATGCCCATCGGGAACGCTGTGCCCGGCAGCCTTTTGTTCCTCCTCCGCCCAAAGTTCAGCCTCGGTCTTGCCATGGAACAGGGCGGAATGCAGGTCGCAGAGTTTCTGCACTTCCTGCAGGGGCAGACCGTCATCGATCAGCCCCTGCTCAGCTTTGACGATGTCGTGCACGGATACGCTTTCAAAATCCCGGACAAAATCCGCCCGGACGCTTTCCAGATCATCCCCCTGATTCAACCTCTGGATCAGCCTTTTCAGCTTGGTATTCCGATCCTCGGCGGTGCCGGAAACGGCGATTTCTTCATGTCCCGGAATGCCCGTGATATGGAAGCCCTTTTCCTCAAAAGCAGCGATGATCCTGTCCATGGGGATGCCCTTGATGGCCGCACCTTTGGGGATCGTCATCACCTTGCCCATGAATTTCATGGCGACAGGACTGGTAATATCCTTAAAGCCCAGACCAGCCATCATCTCTTTGACTTCCGGGTATTGCCTCACCAACTCCGCAACGGTTTTTCTCAGATCAAGCTCCTTCATGCTGCCTCTCCTTTCTGGGTACGGAGACAGTATAATTGAAAGTTCCAGAAAAAACTGTATCTGGAGATACACTGCAAAAAATGATGTGCATCATAGAGGCTGAAAATGGAAGGAAGAGGGATCATGGATTATTCGGTACTTGAAAAGAGCTCCCTGTTCTCGGGTATTCCCGCCGGGGAACTGAGGGACGACCTGGAGGCCGTGCCGCATCGTGTTCAACACTATGACAAAGGGGAAACCATTCTGCCACTGATGGGGGAAGCGAACCGTGTTGGCATCATCCTAGAAGGCCGTGCCCAGGCTCAGAAGCCCTTTCCCAACGGGAGCCAGGTGAATGTTTCCCTGCGCGTGCCGGGTGAAATGATCGGCCCTGCGGCAGCGTTTTCTGAGGGTCGACGTTATCCCTGCGATGTGGTGGCTGTGGAGGCCTGCACCATCCTGATGTTCCGGAGAGAAGATATCATGCTTCTCATGCAGCGGGATATCCGCATCCTGGAGAATTTTGCCACGGAGATCGCTTCTGCCACGTATATGCTCCAGCAGCGGCTGGAACTGTTTTCTTACAAGGGGATCGCACAGAAGGCCGCCTGCTGGCTGCTGATCCAGGCAAGGCAAACTGGCAAGCTCCAAATCCACATTCCTGAATCTGTCTCCAATTGGGCCATGATGCTGAACGTATCCAGACCTTCCTTGCATCGGGAACTGAAAGCCTTGGAGCAGGAGGGCATCATCGCATATTCTTCATCGGTCATTGTCATTAAACAGCCCGATGCTTTGCAGAAAATCCTGGGGAGATCATTTGCTGATGTTCACAAGAATCCCGGACGGAGGTTTGATTGAAAATCGCATATGCCCGCAGACCATCCATGCCCCCTTCCAGCACTTTTGGGAAACGGGTATAGAAAGCTATAGAAAAAACCAGGAGATGTCACTTGGAGGACAGCTCCTGGCGTTATGATCTTCATGATGCCCTTTGAAGGGGCGTGATCTCTTCCTTTTACCAGTCTAGACCGTTGAGGATGGGACGCCAGGAAGAGAAGGGATAGAGAACCTGCAGGGCATGCCCGATGATCATGTCGCGGTCCAGGGGCCCGATGTAGCGGCTGTCATTGGAATTGTTCCGGTGATCACCCATGACAAAATACTGTCCTTCCGGCACGGTGATCTCCGGGTATTCCCAGCCAGCACCCAGACGATAGGCATCGGAAATGTAGGGCTCCTCGTATTTTTCTCCGTTGACGTACAGATATCCTTCGTGGATGGACACGGTGTCGCCCGGCAGGCCCACCACACGCTTGACGAACTTGGTGGTGCCGCGGTTGGGATAGTGGCAGATGACCACGTCAAAGCGCTCGGGATCACCGTAGAGGGAGAAGGAATTCCCGAAGAGGTCAAGAGAGGTGTATTCCATCTTTGTGACGAACATGATCTCGTGATCGCTCAGGGTGTCATCCATGCTGTGGCCGTCCACCATGATCAGCTCAAACACCAGGGTGCGGATGACCAGGGCGATCGCGACGGCACCGAGGATGCTGAAGATCCAGCTGAGGACTTCCTGCAGGGGTGTGCGCTTCTTCTCGTCCTTTTTGCCCTTCTTGTCCTTCTTCCCGTTTTCCGGGGCTTCATTCTGATTTGTGTTTTCTTCTGTCCGGACCTCCTGGTCCAGGACTTCTTTTTCCTGTTCCATGGGACACAACTCCTTTTTTGATTCCGGCGCCCTTAAAGCGCGTTCAGTTCGTCTTCGACCATCTTTCGATTGGCAAAATTGAGGGGTGAGAAGCGGCCTTCGAGGGCAGCGCTCAGGCGCTCTTTTGCCTTGTCCTTGTTTCCTTCCTCCAGATCATAGCGGGAGAGGAAATAGAGGGTATCGATCTGACTTTCCTTGATGGCGATGGCCTTTTCAAACCATTCTTTGGCCTTTTCCCTGTCCAGACGGCACCGATAGAGGAACTGGCCCATGTTATCCAGGCAGATGGAGTCCTCATCGTCATAGTCGATGGATTCGAGGATGAACTTTTCCGCCTTCTCGGCACCCTCATTCCAGGCGTCCATGTCCTCGGGATCCCCCGACCGTCTGTCATACTTTTCTACGTACAGGTAGCCCAGCACCTGGTACAGCTGACCGCAGGGGGAATGAGCATGCTGCTTTTCCAGAAGGTTGATGCCCTTGTCGATCATGCCAAGCTTGGACTGGCAGGCGGCGTAGGTCGTGAAGACCTGCGTCTTCTGATCGGCCGTGATGCCGTTTGCCTTCTCCGCTTTCCTCAGGATGCCCTGACACGCTTCATATTCCTCGCTCCGAAAGAGCAGAATCGCATAGGAGATCAGGAACTTCGGCTGATCCAGGCCGCCCTCGATGGCTTCCTCGTAGAGCTTTTTTGCGCCTTCCAGATCACCCTTGCCGTGCAGATTATAGGCTTTCTGCGCCTTGATGTTTGCCATAAAACCCAAAAGGATCACGTCCTTTCTGTCGTAAAATTTACGCTCCGTGGGACCGGCTTCAGGTAAGAACATCGAGCCGGCGTCTGAGACGGTCGTAGCGGTATTGTAGCGAAAGGAGGGTGTCTTGCATAGCCCCTGTATCCATCGACGGCTCGGAGGCGGTCAGAATGGCCTTCTCCGTCCATCTGAGGGCTTCCCTCAGGTCCCCGGCCCGGTGCTCATAGTATTTGGCCAATTCCACCATGGGCTCAATGCCGCCCTCCCTGCGCTCGACCATGGAAAGCCAGATGCATACGGATTCCTCGATCTCGCCCCCGCGCATATGGCTTTTTGCCAGATGCGCCTGGCTTTTTCCGTGGAGCTTCCCTGAGGGCACCATCCGGTAGACGGTGCGGGCTCTCTCCTGATGTCGCTCCTTTTCCAGGGCAAGGCCCATGGAGAACAGATCCTCCTGGTGGACGATTCTCTCCGGACGGTCATAGTCGTGGGCCATGCGGGCAAGAAGGGTGCACATGCTGGCCACGTCCTGCTCGTTGTGAAAGAGCACGTCCTCAAGGAGAGTGAATTCGCCGGTTTTGAGGTAATCAAAGAAGCGCTTTGGCGCCTCACTTCCAGGCAGGTCTCCGTGTCTTTGAATCCCCAGGATCTCCTCCTCAAGGTGCGAGAGAGTGCATCTGTTGAGCCGCATCTTCCACAGCCTTCTTGCAATCGGCAATAGGTCAATGTGGGGCAGATCCAGAACATCCGGACGCAGGCGATTCATGACAAAGCGGGAGCGCAGGAGCGGGATGTCGAAAGAGCGCCCGTTAAAGGTGCAGATGGCGCGGGACTGCAGGAGCTTTTCCCGGATGCATGTGAGCATCGGGAGCTCCTCCGGATAATCGCGCATCACGTACTGATCGATCTGAAAACCGCTCTCCGTCAGCCGCCCGATTCCGATCTCAAAGGCCAGCGTGCCGGCCCCGCCCCCAAGACCTGTGGTCTCGGTATCCAGGTAGAGAATCTCGGTGGGATGGAGATCCTGGGGCAGCTGCTCCTTCCACATGAGATTGAGCAGATCCGCCGTCACGGAAAAACAGCCTGGAAATTCCGAGAGGTCCCGCGTGATATGTTTTACATAGCATGTGCGCTCGGGGACCGGTGCAGGCTTTGGCGCCTCCCTCGGCTTAGACTCAATGGAGCGCAGCTTGTCCAGGAGGTTCATGCTTTCTGGCGCCCGCCTTTCTCTGTGAGACGGCGGTTCTTTTCCTGCAGATGGCGAAGGATCATGACAGCGGTCTCCTTGCCGTCGATTCCGACCTCGCCCACGGGCCCGACGCAGGAGGGGCAGCCCTGTGAACAGGTGCAGTGGGACACAATGTCCAGGGCCTTGTCCAGAAGAAGATGCTGCATCTGATACGCCTTGTGCGCCAGCCCGATGCCGCCGGGGCACTGGTCGTAGAGAATGATGGTGGGCTGATCCGTGATCGGACTTTTCACCTGGTAGACCACCACCACGTCGGTGGCGGCGCACATGAGGTAGAGGGGCGCCACGATCCGAAGAAGGTTCGATACGCCGAGCATGCCGTTTTTCAGCTGGTCGCTCGGGAGGGAAGCGGAAATCTCCGGGGGAATGATCCACCACATGGCGGTGGTGTGCATGTCCGTCTCCGGCAGGCGCACCTGCCCCCAGCCCAGGTTCTCGTGGGTGTCAAAGCGGATCTTCTTGAACATGGTGACAAGGGCTGTGACCTTGATTTCCCCAAGGCCCATCTGCAGCGCATCCGGATCCTTCTTCTCGTCCTCGATGTCCAGAAGGGCGAGGGAAATATTCAGGTCCGCGTCCGTATAGTACCCCACATCCACATGCCGAATGAATGCCTTGCACGCGTCAAAGTCCAGCTTTTCCACCTGGTACTGCGTGCCCTCATGCATGTAGATGGCGTTTTCGTGCAGCAGCATCGGGACCGTGAAGCGGTCCATCTCGCCGATCACCCGGTGATGGGCGGGGTCGGTGATGTCGATGATGACGAAGTTCTCCGACGCAGCGCTTCGAAGGGAAATATCGCTGGCCGGGAAGTCTTCCGCCATCCAGTGATAGCGCCCGTCCACGTGCCGGACGATCCCGGATTCCTCGAGGAAGCCAAGGAGCTGATCGGAGGACGGTGCGTTGCCGAAATTCTCCCCGTCAAGGAAGGGCAGCTCGTAGGCGGCGCACTTGAAGTGGGAGAGGAGGATGTACAGGTTGTCCGGATTGAGCAGGGCGTTCTCCGGCGACTGCCCGAGGAAGTAGTCGGGGTGGGAGACAAGAAACTGATCGATCGGCGAGGAGGAGGCCACGTAGAAGATGATGCTCGTGTCCTTCCTTCGCCCTGCGCGCCCTGCCTGCTGCCAGGCGCTGGCGATGGTCCCGGGATAGCCGCACAGCACGCACGCGTCCAGGGCACCGATGTCGATGCCGAGCTCGAGGGCGCTGGTGGAGATGACGGCGTCGATCTTGCCTGCGCGCAGCCCCTTTTCGATCTCACGCCGCTCGGTGGGCAGGTATCCGCCGCGGTAGCCCCGCACGCGCCCTGCGTTCCCGAGGGGATCCCGGACGATCTCCTTGAGATAGTGGGTCAGCACCTCCACATTGAGCCTTGAGCGCGTGAAGGTGATGGACTGGATGCCGTTTTTGAGCAGCATCTCCGTGATGCCTCTGGCCGTGGGGAGCAGGGGTGCGCGGATGCCCAGCTGCTGATTGACCACCGGAGGGTTATAGAAGACAAAGTGGCGCGCACCCATGGGCGCGCCGTTATCGTCAATCAGGGTGACGTCCCGCCCGATGAGCGTGCGGGCCAGCTCCTGGGGATTCTGGATCGTGGCAGAGCAGAGGATGAACTGCGGGTGGCTGCCGTAGAAATCGCACAGGCGGACAAGGCGCCGGAGGACATTGGCCAGATTGGACCCGAAGACGCCGCGATAGGAATGGATCTCGTCGATCACAATGTAGCGCAGGTTCTCAAAGAGCTTGACCCACTTGGTGTGATGGGGCAGGATCCCCGAGTGCAGCATGTCAGGGTTCGTGACCACGATGTGCCCGGCCTGCCTCACGGCCTTGCGCGCGGCTCCCGGCGTGTCTCCGTCGTAGGTGTAGGTCTTGATGTCCGCACCCATGAGCTGGATGAGATCGTAGAGCTCCGAGACCTGATCCGAGGACAGGGCCTTGGTGGGGAAGAGGTACAGGGCCCGGGTGTCGGGGTTTTTCAGGATGGAGGAGAGCACCGGCAGGTTGTAGCACAGGGTCTTTCCGGAGGCGGTGGGCGTGACGACCACCACATCCTTTCCCGTCAGCACCTCCCTCACGGCATGCGCCTGGTGGGTGTAGAGCTGATGGATGCCGCGCTTTTCAAAGGCCGGGATGAGGTGCGGGTCCAGCTCCTCCGGGAACGGGGCATAGGCTGCGGGCCGGGGCGGCAGGACCTCCCAGCGGACCACATTCTCCATAAAGCCGGCATCGCGCCGGAGCGCCTCGCTCAGCTGATCCACATTCATGTCCTCATGCCCCCTTTTTTTCTCAGGAGGGGTCCTCCGCTTTTTCGGGACCCTCCTGCATTTCGTCCGTGCATTCTGAAAGAATATAGCGCGGACGGTGCTTGGTTTCCAGATAGATTTTTCCTATATACTCCCCGATGACGCCAAGGAAGAAGCTCTGCACGCCGCCCATGAAGCACACGATGCAGGCGGTGGATGCCCAGCCGGCCACGGTATGCCCTGTGCAGGCCCGCAGCACGATCCACAGAATGCCGATGAGACTGAGGAGGGCCATCACCAGGCCGAAGAGCGTGATGATGCGGATCGGGCGCGTGCTCAGGGAGGTGATGCCGTCAAAGGCCAGGGCGATCATCTTGTGCAGTGGATAATGGCTCTCCCCGGCCAGGCGCTCGTGGCGCTCGTAGTAGACGCTGGTGGAGCGAAAGCCCACGAGGGGAATGAGGCCGCGAAGGAACAGATTGACCTCGTGGTACTCGGAGAAGGCCTCGATGACTCTGGCGCTCATCAGGCGGTAGTCCGCATGGTTGAAGATGACTTCTGCGCCCATGGAGCGCAGGAACTTGTAGAAGGACTCGGCGGTAAAGCGCTTGATGAAGGTGTCCGTGTCGCGGCTGGAGCGGACCCCGTAGACGACATCGGAGCCGGCGAGGTACTCATCCAGCATCTTCTCCATGGCGTGGATGTCATCCTGCCCGTCGCAGTCGATGGAGATGGTGACATCGCAGCGCCCGATGGACTCCATCAGACCTGCCAGGACCGCGTTCTGGTGTCCGCGGTTGCGGCTCTGGGAGATCCCCTGGACCCGCGGGTCCTGATGTGAGAGCTCTTCAATGATGGACCATGTCCGGTCCCTGGAGCCGTCGTTGACAAACAGGACGCGGCTGTCCCCGTCAATGCGGCCCGTTTCCTGAAGGAGCGAGAGCTCATCGAGGAACATGGGCGCGGTCGTTGGGAGGACAGCCTCCTCGTTATAGCATGGAACAATGATAAACAGTCTCGGGCATGTTCGGTTCATAAGCCCCTCCTGTTCTGCATCCGTTTCCGGGAAGATAGGGTCTGACATCAGCAATCCTCAGGGAAACAGCGGCGAGGGATAGGTGCCCTCCTCCGTCATGCGGGCGATGGCGCCCTGGACAGTGGCACGGTCCTCATGGTAGGTGACGCCGTACCACTTGTCCCGGCTTTCAAGGACCTGCACGGTGGCCTCGCTCTGGTCGAGCATGCCGCTCACCACAGAGGGGAGGAAATACTCGCCCTTTTCCGGGTTTGTGCGGATAGTTTCCTGCAAAAAGGGCGGGAAGCCGCTTTCGAGTGCATCCATCAGGGAGGGGGTGAAACCCCACATGTTCATGGACACCAGCTGCGAGCGGGAGAGAAGCGTGTAGTGTGCCCCGTCCTCCGTGGTCAGCGGGCCGTCGGAGGATTCCACGATGTGGGTGTGCTCACGCACGGACTGAAGGTAACCATCCTCGGACACCTCGCACACGCCGCGGGCCACGTGGCCGTTGGGGGTGGTGGTGTTGCTGAGAAGATAGCCGACCATCATGTAGCGCTTCTTCTCATCGTCCTGCGCATTTTTCAGGAATTCATAGGCCGAGCGGAAGGCGGAGGGCCCATAGTAGTCATCCGCGTTGATGACACAGAAGGGTGCATCGATTTGGTCGCGGCAGCACAGGACGGCGTGCGCCGTGCCCCAGGGCTTGGTGCGCCCCTCAGGCACAGAAAAGCCGTCCGGCAGGCGGGAGAGCTCCTGGAAGGCATAGGAAACCTCCATGTGCCGCTCCACGCATGCCCCGACCTTTTCGCGGAACTCTGTTTCGATTTCGTGCTTGATGAGGAATACGACGCGCCGAAAGCCTGCGCGCATAGCGTCATAGACGGAATAGTGCAAAATCACCTCGCCGCCAGGGCCCAGCTGGTCCAGCTGCTTGAGCCCGCCGTAGCGGCTGCCCATGCCGGCGGCCATGATCAGAAGAATTGGTTCGCGTGAAGCGGCCATGATCATATCTCCTTCGAATTCGCTGTATTCTGTGTCATGCAATCAGAGAACGAACGCAGGAAAGCATTTCATCCGCGTAATGCTCCATGTCCTGAAGGAGCGTCATCTGATTTTTTGCCCGCACCAGATTGTGCTCCGGGTAGGCTGTATGGAAATAGGTGTCGCCCGAGAGATAGTCCGTGAGGAAGCGCATGCCGCACTCATAGGTCATCATCCAGGCGCCCACAGGGAGGCTGTCCGCCTCTGCGGGTGTGACGGCACCATCAAGTGCCTGCAGGTAGCCCCTTGCAAAGGCTGCAAACATGGGGAAGGAGAAGCGGATCTTCTCCGGATCCCGCTCGTCCTCCAGCGCGGTGGATGCGCCAAAGCGGATGGCATCGCCGAAGTCATACGCGGAAAGGCCCGGCATGACGGTGTCAAGGTCCACGACGCACACGGGGGTGCGGGACACTTCGTCAAAGAGGACGTTGTTGAGCTTGGTGTCGTTGTGGGTCACTCGAAGGGGCAGTTTTCCCGCGGACAGGGGCGCAGTCAGAGCGTCCGCACGGTCTGCGCGGGCGAGGTAGTCCCGGATGAGGTCCTCTGCACCTTCAGCCCTTTTGCAGATATCCTTTTCCAGCGCTTCTCTGAAGAGTCTGAGCCTGTCCGGGGTATCGTGGAAGTGGGGGATGGTTTCATGCAGCGTTGCGGCCGGGAAGTCCATGAGATCCCTCTGGAAGGTGCCGAAGGCCTGGCCGGTCTTTTCAAACACGTCATCCGTGTCCGGCAGCTCAAAGGAGACGGTTCCCGTGATGTTGCGCGTCATGCGCCAGGCGGCACCGTCTGCGGCCAGGGTGAAGATCTCTCCTGTTTTCAGCGGTACGATGGACAGGCATTCCCGGTAGGGGTCGCCCCCGCGGCGCGCAATCACCTGCCCTAAGTGCTTCGTGACCCTCGCCATGTTCTCCATCACCTGCTCCGGGTGGTGGAAGGCGGCGGGACTGACCCGCTGGAGAATATAGGATTCCGCATGGGCGGGGGAGGACACCAGGTAGGTCTCGTTGATGTGACCGTGTCCGAAGCTCTCACAGGCCCAGTCGAGATCCGGGATGGAAAAGAGACGGCACATGCTGAGGGGCGAATGTTCTGTCTGCATGAAAATCCTCCTGCAAAAAGGGGTTGCAAAGACTGTTTCCAGGCAGGGAAAACCGGCCCGGAAAAGCAGAAAACATGATAGTACCACCCCCGGGAAAAAGCAAGGAACAGGCGGGAAATGGCCGGTTGACAAGCCATTTTCTCCCAATTATAATCGAATACGTTCAGGAAATGATTTTTGATAACAGAACAGGCTAGAGCCCCGGGTGAGATGTTCGCTCGCGCGGGCAGTGTTCTTGGGAGAAAGGATGAAACGACATGAGGTGTCAGTATTGCAATTTTCTCGACAGCAAGGTCATTGATTCGAGGACGGCGGGGGACGGGAACACGATCCGCAGGCGCAGGGAGTGCCTGAACTGCGGGCGCAGGTTCACCACCTACGAGCGCATTGAGCTGACACCCCTGATGGTCATCAAGCGGGACGGACGCAGGGAGCAGTTCGATGTCAGCAAGGTCAAGAGCGGTATCTACCACTCCTGCGACAAGCTGCCCGTGTCCATGAAGGAGATCGATGATCTGGCCAGCCGCGTGGAGCAGCGGGCCTACAGCACCAGTGAGAGCGAGATTTCCTCCCAGCGCATCGGCGACATGGTCATGGAGGAACTGAAGGAACTCAATGAGGTCGCCTATGTCCGCTTTGCGGCGGTCTACAGGAAGTTCACGGACCTTGGCTCCTTCATGGAAGAGCTCCAGAAGCTGGTGACAGAAAACCAGCAGAAGGGCGAGCTGAATTAAGCATAAAAAAGACACGCAGCTGCGTGTCTTTTTTATGCCCGTGGCGCCCCCGAAGGGGCACCATGCATTACTCTTCGTCATCCTCTTCCGTGTCTGCCACGCGGAAGGAATAGATGGTGGTGGTATCGTATGTTTCGCCGGGGCGCAGAACCGTGGTGCCCGGGAACTGGGGATTGTTGGGCGTGTCGGGGCAGTGCTGGGTCTCCAGGCAGAAGCCGGAGAAGTTGCCGTAGTGCGCGCCGCCCTTGCCGCCGGAGAGGTTGGTGGTGCAGGCCGTGTACAGCTGCACGGCGGGCTGGTCGGTGAGCACATTCATCATGCGGCCCGTGGTGGGCTCATAGACGGAGGCGCACTCTGCCATGGCGCAGCCCTTGGTGAGGACATAGTTGTGGTCATAGCCGCCGGCGGGGATCATCTGGGGGCAGGTGTCCATCTGGTCAAGGCCTTCGCCGATGGACATGTCGCCCGTCATGGCCAGGGGCGTGCCGTCCACGGGCAGGTAGGAGCCGGTGGGAATGAGGCCTGCGTCCACGGGGGTGATGACGTCCGCGTCAATGTAAATGTAGTGCTCGCGTACGGTGCCGAAATCATGGCCCGCCAGATTGAAATAGGTGTGGTTGGTCATGTTCAGGAGCGTGGGCTTGTCCGTCGTCCCCTGGTAGCGGATGGTCAGGTTGTTGTCATCGTCCCAGGAGTAGGTGACGCGCACGTTCAGGTTGCCGGGATAGTTTTCCTCGCCGTCGGGGCTGAAGGTGGAGAACACCAGGGAATCCATGCCGTTTCCCTCTATCTCTTCCACGTCCCACAGCTTCTTGGAGAGGTTCTCCGGGCCGCCGTGGAGATGGTTCTCGCCGTTATTCAGATTCAGCTGGTAGGTGACGCCGTCCAGGGTGAAGCGTCCCTTGCCGATGCGGTTGCCGTAGCGGCCGATGGTGTCGCCCATGGAGCCGTGGCCCTGAAGATACTTGTCGAGGCTGTCAAAGCCCAGAGCCACATCGCCCAGGTTGCCCTCTGCGTCCGGCACAATGATGGACTGAACGATGGCACCGTAGTTGATCATGGACAGGGAGGCACCGGAAGCGTTTTTCAGGGTATACAGGTAGACGTCGCGGCCATCGGGCATGTTCCCGAAAAGGCGCCTGGTAATGGACATAAGGCGTTCCTCCTTAAAAACTGCTGCCAGGGCAGCTTTTGTATGTAGCGCAGGATTCTCGGAAAGGGGGCTTCAGTGGCCGGAACCGTTCCGGATATCTGTATAAAGGCAGTATAAACCTTGCACATCGCTTGTCAAGAAAGCGCGCGCGCCTATAATGCTCCTCATGGAGAAGAGCGCTGGGGGTGAGAGAATGGCGGAGGATATGATGCTGCGTGCCCGGAAGATCCTGCGGGATACCTTCGGGTACGGGACGTTCCGGGAGGGGCAGGAGGAGCTGGTGCAAGCGCAGCTGGAGGGCAGGGATGTGCTCGGCATCATGCCCACCGGTGCCGGGAAATCCGTCTGCTATCAGGTGCCCTCGCTCCTCATGGACGGGATCACCCTGGTCATCTCGCCCCTTCTCTCCCTCATGAAGGATCAGGTCATGAACCTGAAGGGTGCCGGCGTCCCGGCCGCCTTTCTCAACAGCTCCCTGAATGCCCGCCAGATGGAGCTGGCCCTTTCGCGCGCAGGGGAGGGCTGGTACAGGATCATCTACGTTTCCCCGGAGCGATTGATGACCCAGGCCTTCCGGGACATGGTCCTCCGGCAGAAGATCTCCATGGTGGCAGTCGATGAAGCGCACTGCGTCTCCCACTGGGGGCATGAGTTCCGCCCGGACTATCTGAAGATCCGGGACTTCCTCATGTGGCTCCCGCAGCGCCCCGTGGTCAGCGCCTTCACCGCGACGGCCACGCGGGAGGTGCGGGATGATATCGTGAGGATCCTGGGGCTCCGTGATCCGGTCCTTGTGACCACGGGCTTTGACCGGGAGAACCTCTTTTTTGAGGTGCTGGAGCCGGTCAGTCCTGAACTCGCCCTTCTTCAGATCCTGCGCCACTTTCCGGAGGAGAGCGGGATCGTCTACTGCCTGTCGAGGGCAGCCGTGGAGGAGGTGGCGGAGTATCTGAAGGGCCAGGGCATCCGGGCGATGCCCTACCATGCGGGGCTGGAGCTGCGGGACAGGCTGCGCGCCCAGGATGCCTTTCAGATGGACGAGTGCCGCGTGATCGTAGCCACCAATGCCTTCGGCATGGGGATCGACAAGAGCAATGTGCGCTTCGTCATCCACTACAACATGCCCCTGTCCCTGGAGGCCTACTACCAGGAGGCGGGGCGCGCCGGGCGGGACGGCGGGGATGCGGTCTGCGTCGTGCTCTTTCAGCGCTCGGACATCAAGACGGCCAGGTGGCTCGTGTCCCACGCATCCGACATGAAGGAGATCCCCCTGAGCGAGGAGGAGAGGGAGCAGGCACAGAATCGGGACCAGGAACGCGTCTACAGGATGGCGGACTACTGCGAGGCGGACACGTGCTATCGGCGGGAGATCCTTCGCTATTTCGGGGACAGGTACAGGAGGAAATGCACCGGCTGCGCGCTCTGCGTGGGTACAAGGTTCCCGGAGGTGGAGGAGCGCTATGGCGCAAGGGTCAACCCGTACCGGAAAAAGGTTCCGCCGCTTCCCGAGGAAAAGCCCATAAGGCTTACGGAGATGCAGGAGCAGGAGAAACGTGTGCAGCCAAAGGACATGAAGGAAGTGCCCCTCTGGCGCCGCTCCGGCCCCGGCTCCCTCTACAGCGAGCTTCTGGCCCTCCGGAAGAAGCTGGCCATGGAGAGCGGGCAGATGCCGTACAATATCTGCTCGGACGTGACGCTCTGGCGCATCGAGGGCGCCCTGCCGCAGGACGTGGACGAGCTGGAGGACATCCAGGGCCTCGGCGTGGTCAAGACGGAGCGCTACGGGCAGCAGATCGTGGACACGGTCCGGGCATGGCTGGACAGGCATCCGGAATACAGGCCGGAGGAGAAGCCACCGACAAAACTGGACCAGGAGATCGGGAAAATGTACCTGCAGGGGACACCGATGCGGCTTATGCTGGAAAAGGCCGGATCTCCAAAACACCTGGCCAGGTCGCTTCGGAAGCTCGAATTGATCTCCTCCCAGCACGCCAGGGTGATCCGCGGACTGGCACCTGATCACAACGAGGACCCATGGCGCGAGGAGGAGCTGCACCGCCTGGAGGAGCTCAACGATCAGGGCATGTCCGTGAGCGAGATGGCGAGGGAGCTGGGGAGAACGCCAAGCTCTCTCCTGAGCCTCTTGCATGGGAAATAAACAGGCAAGTCAGCCTCCCCGAAAAATCGGGGAGGCTGACTTTATGGTTATACGGCCTGTTCAAGGGCCTGTTCTTTGACGAGTCCCGCGATGGAGAGCGCCTCGTCCACGGTGCGCACGGGAACAATCTCCAGGCTGCTTCTGACCTCCAGCGGGACGTCCCGAAGGTCACCCTGATTGTCAAAGGGGATCAGGACCTTCCTGACGCCCGAGCGGTGGGCTGCCATGAGCTTTTCGGGGAGACCGCCGATGGGGCCCACATCTCCGCTCAGGGATACCTCGCCGGTCATGGCAAGCGCCGGATCGACGCCGCGGCCGGTCACGAGGGAGGAGATGGCCAGGGTCAGGGTGATGCCGGCCGAGGGGCCGTCCTTGGGGGTGGCGCCGTCCGGCACATGGATGTGCAGGTCGCTCTTTTTGAGCACGCCGCTCTCCTCCGGGAAGCGGTGCTTGACCAGGGAGACGGCCAGCTGCGCAGACTCCTTCATCACATCGCCCAGCTGACCCGTGATGATGATCTTTCCGCTGCCCCGCGTCAGCATGGTCTCGATGTAGAGGACGTCGCCGCCGGCCTGCGTCCAGGCAAGGCCCGTGACGATGCCGGGGATCGGGTGCTCGCGGACGGTCTTCTGGTGCACCGGATGCATGTCCAGGTACTCCTCCAGGAGCTCGGGGGTGATGGTCACCGTCTCCTTTTCACCGCGCACGATGCGCACGGCGCTCTCGCGGCAGAGGGTGTCCATGCGCTTTTTGAGACCGCGCACGCCGCCCTCCCGGGTGTAGGAGGCGATCACCTGCTCGATGGCCGCGTCCGTCACCTGCAGCTGGTCCCCGCTCAGGCCCACGGCATCCATGGCCTTGGGCAGGAGGTGCTTTCTTGCGATCTCCTTTTTCTCCATGGGTGTGTAGCCCTGGAACTGGATGACCTCCATGCGGTTGAGAAGGGGCTCGGGGATGGTATCCACGGTGTTGGCCGTGCAGATGAAGAAGACATCGCTCAGGTCATAGGGGACGTTCATGTAGTGGTCCGTGAAGGTGGAATTCTGCTCCGGGTCCA
>JAFUBA010000043.1 GCA_017460395.1 Clostridia bacterium
CGCGGGACTATCAGAACAGCTGCCCCACCTACCGCTGGACACTGGAATCACTGAACGTGACCAGGGCCATCCTGAAGGAAGGCGCCGTGGAAAAGCTGGATCTCCCCGTCCTTGTCTTTCAGGCGGACCAGGATACCAGCGTGCAGGCAGCCCCCCAGAAGGCCTTTGCGGACCGCCTGAAACACGGCACCTTCTGCCATGTGGACAATGCGCGCCACGAAATTTATCGATCCACCGACGACGTTCTCTTCCCCTACTGGGATAAGATCCTGGACTTCTATGAGGCCTGAATCAGGCATATGAAAAGGAGCACCGTGCATTCACGGTTGCTCCTTTTCATATGCGAAAGGCTGCATCACTCCGAGAAGATGACCTCTGTGATTTCGTTGGTGATGACAATGAAGGTCTTCCCCCGCTGCATCTCCAGCTCTCTTCCCTGATCGTCCACCAGCACCAGGCGGGAGGACACGCTGTCCCGCACCCAGGCGCCGTGCAGATAGCGCCCGCTCTGGAAGACATCGATGGCACCGCTGCCCACCAGGTGGTTTTTGAGGAACACATAGTTTCTCTCGTAGCTGAGCTTGGTGCGGAGGATGATCACATTGGCAAACTGCACGTTCTCCCCGGTATCCCGGTCCAGATACATCCCGCTGGAATTGCGCCTGCTGTAGGCACCCTGCTCTGCATCGTACACAAACACGGCACGGCTGGCCGAGTTGGAGGCCGTCTCTATGCTCTCCCCGTGGTGGAGCACCTTCACGACATTGGCGACCTGCCCGTCCTCCCTCGGTGTATCCGCAAACAGGAACGGCCGCTCCTCAAAGACTACACCCTTGCTTACGAGATTTTCGTGGATCTGCTTTACGTAGCAGGTCATGTCGTGGGACTTGATCAGCCCGGGCCGCCTGGTCGCAAAGCCGTTATTCTGCAGGAGGTTATAGACCCTGTGGGTGGAGGCCATTTTCCACGTGGACATGAGGGCCTCAATATCGATATTCTTGTCCTTGACCGCCGGCGGTCCTGCGAAGGCAAAGGCCGCCTGGAACGACATGGCGGAGGGCAGCATGCTGGCACGGCCCGAGCGGACAGGTCCTGCCTCCTCCGGGTAGTGATCTGCAAACAGGCCCAGCAGCTTCGTGGCGCCCTCCCCAGCGTTTGGCACCTGGAAGATGATATCCGCCTGGGAAATGCCCCAGTGTGGATACGCTTCCTCCGCATTGTCCAGCACAATCTGAATGGGCGTGTAGGCTTCCCCGGAGGCCGGCATGCCGGTCAGCGGTGAAACGCCCGGGATCACGGGGTTATTTTCTGGATAGGTACCAAGGGGTACATCGGCTGCCAGCACGCCCTTTACATGGACGGACCGGTCCTCTGTGGCAGCAAAATCCGCCTGGTCCGCCGGATGCAGCACGATGCCTTCCTGGTCTCGCATCACCTGCAGGGACAGCTTCTTCTTCCCGATGATGAACTCGTCGCTGGCGGCATAGGTGCCCGTCAGCCCGAACAGGTGCTCATTGCCATACCAGGCAGTGCCCGTGGCATACTGCACGTAATAGATTCCTTCGGTCACCTTCATGTTGACGTTCTTGCCCGCGGCAATGAACGCATCGCTCACGATCACATCCGTGTCAGCGTCACGAAGCTGCACGTAGGCACTCAGCCCTTCCTCCGGAATGCTGACGGCCACCGTGCGTCCCTTGGCGGGGGCCACGGTCAGCTTGCCCGTCTTGGGGAAGGCCTGGGTCGCCTCATCCGGAAGAAGATCATAGTCCTGCAGCACCCGGCCCAGGGTCGTCTCATAGGTGAAGCTCTCAAGGTAGCGGACATACTGCGCGGGATAAACCCCTTTGCCCAGCTCATCCAGATCGATGACGGCACTCTGTTTGACGAGACGTCCGGTCTTCATCTTGAAGGCCCCCGCCGCCAGCTCCTGCTCCAGAAGTCCCGGCAGCGCAGACATCTCCGGCCGCTCCGCGCGGGTTTTTCCTGACAGCTCCGTGCTCACGGTGTTGTAGGCCTGGCTGAGGAGGCGCGAAGGATCCGCGCCGTCCCAGGTCAGGGCCATCGCGTGCGGCCCGTCCTTGACCGACACCTTGATGTTCCGCTGCACGTAGAACAGGCAGGCCCAGGGCGTCTCCGCATACTGGCTCAGCACCGGATGCTCGTCCCGGAAGCTTTCAAAGGCCTCGGCGGGCGATACCAGGGAAGCCGCCGTCGGCTTTTTGTCCTGGGTGGGTGCCAGGAAGAACAGATCAGCCGCGGCGCTTGTCATGTCCTTGCCGATCCAGGCATTCTTGGCACTCTTTGCCGCCTGCTTCACCGCGTTGATGAAGCGCTGTGTCTCCTTTTTGCTGACGCTCCCGTCCTCCTCGAAGGCCAGCGTCATCTGCAGGCGGTGGGACGACACATTGGACACCATGTTTTGTCTCCATGCCGCCTTGTCCTCCGCCTTCTGATAGGCGCCCAGCGCCTTCACGTCCGGATCATAGGCGCAGAGGGTGAAGGTATAGTTGCCCCCGTCCGACTGCACATCCTGTGCACCGGATTCGAGGATGGCCTGGGTCCAGGCATCCTTCTGTGCAGCCGCCTGCGTCTCCAGAAATTCATCCACCAGCTGCGTATCCGCATCCGGCGGGGCCGTCACCTGAAGCGAAATGCGCATGACCCCCTCTGATTCCGCGAGGGCGCCTGCGGTAAGGCAGCACAGAAGCAGCGCGGCCACCAGCAGCAAGATTGTCTTTTTCATGAATGCCATCACTCCGACTTTTCTTCATCGCATGGCGCAGGGCCATGCAGCTCTGTGATATTCTGTCACTTTGTCGTTACTTTTCCTCGCGGATCATTTGTCCGACCACCTGCCCGGTATACGACAGATTCGTGCCCTGCAGCCTCACCTGCCCCACCGCGTGCGGCATCTCGCCGCCGTCCCTTGTGGGCTCCATGGTGAACTCCAGAATCAGCGTGTCTCCGTTTTCCAGATGGATCTCCATCTGATGCCTTGCAGGTGACGGGCCGCGCCGCACCGGTTCCTCCGGCAGGCGCAGCGTGCGCGCCTTTCCGTCATCCATGATCAGCTCGCCGTGCTCGGTGAGTGCATGGATATCCCTGTGAGCCGCGGCCAGGCCGATACCGAGGGCCGAGGCCACCTGGCGCACGGTCGGCGCCACGCCGTGCTGGTTCAGGTACTGCTTGACATAGGCAAGCACACGCTGCTCCCGGAAATGGATGGTCTGCCGCGCGGGTGCAGTCTTGCCTCCATGCTCCCCTTTGTCTTCGTCCCGTCCGCCCGCCTGGAGCTCCTCCTCCAGTCTGTCCAGAAGCTCCGGGAGCTCTTTGGGTGAATGGATCCGGTAGGTCGGATGCTCCAGGGGACCGTGCTCATCGTAGGGACGCTTTTTTGACCAGTCCATGAGGATGGATCGGATGCCGAAGCGATTGGCACCCAGGATGTCGCGCCCCACGTTGTTGCCGATCATGACCACGCGATGTTTATCCTTTTCCTCCAGGCCCAGGACCCGGAATGCCTCCTGGAACATCTTTTCGCTGGGCTTGTCCTCCCCGACCTCCTCGGAGATGACCCACCCGGAAAAGATCCCGCTCAGGCCGTGCTGGTCCATGGTATTGTGAAAGGAGCGGACATAGCCGTCTGCCACCATGCAGACGGTGTATCCGCGGCGGTAGATTTCAAGGTACGCATCCTCGGCCCCCTCAATGGTCCCGGCGCGCACCACGATGCCCTCTTTGTCCGTCACTTCCGTCGTCTCATCGATGACCGTATCCCCGATGTCGGTCAGCAAAATGAGCTGCTTTTTCCCACAGTTTCCGTGATCTCTAACTTCCATCGTCTTTTCCCTCAGACTTTTTTCAGACTTCCTGCTCCGGCACCTTTGCCGCCATGGAGGAGTTCCTGTAGGCCTGCTCCCCGGTCACTTCGCGGATGACCTCCAGGCACGCAGGAAACTCCGCCTTCGTCTGGTCCCCGCGCATGGAGACCTTGGCGATGGCCTGCCTGTCCCAGAAGGGATACAGGTCCACCTCGATGGACTGGGAGGAACCGCTGAGCACATAGCGGGTCTTGCGGATCTGGCGCCTGGAGGTGTCTGCCTTCATGAGCAGCTCCAGATACTCGTCCTGGCTCAGCCGCCGCTCCGTCTCCACCTGGTGGCCGTCCGGTGTCATGCGTTTGGTCATCTCATAGTAGAGATAGTGCCCCTGGTCGCCCCGCTGGCGGATGCGGGTGTCCAGCCCGTTCTCCGTCCTGAGGTAGGTCTGGAAGATCTCCACCTTCCGGCTGCCCTCCATGGCCTCCAGGGTCTTCACGTCCGGATAGCGGATCAGGAACTTGCGCTCGTTGGCATAGAGGTCCTCTGCGCCGATGAGGCGGGTGATCTCATCCAGCAGGCGGTGCATTTTCCCCTCGAAGGTGGTGGAGTTGTCGATGATCTTGTGATGCGGGTGCCCGCTCCAGGCAGCGATCAGGCGCTCGTCGAGCTTCACGGCCTCCTCCGCGCTTTCATACCTTGCCTGGTTGTTGGCCGTGGTGTAGGCCTCCAGGGCGCCGTTGGCTGCCGTCACCAGATGGAAGACGCCGTCGTATCCGTCCCGAAGCTCCACCTCATGAAGGTTCAGCCTTCTGAGGACCTCCTGGAACTCCTCCGGCGTCATGTAGCCCTTGTTGTCCATGGCGCCCCGGTCGCAGACAATGAGGATCCGCTCCGCATCCATGGTCCTGGCCGCCTGAAGGAAGAGCTGCTCCTTCTTGATCTGCAGCTCCATCTGGCACAGCTGGTAATCCAGGTTTGTCCCGCAGGTCCACGGCGCCACGCCCCCGGAGATAAACTCCGTCGCGGTCTCCGGCACGAAGAGCACCTTGTACCCCCGCTCTGCCAGCGCATTCTGAATCCAGCTCATCGCCGTCGTCTTGCCGGCGCAGGGCCCGCCCGTCACCACAATCTTCTGAATCTGCATGCCTCTGTCTCCCTCCGTCCTGTCATGTCCAAGATTGCTTTTATTCTTCATCCGCCGGCCGGATCAGCCGCACACCCCTGGCCGCCACATACTTGAGCGGCATCCAGTACGTCAGGCCGCCCCAGTTGTCCTCCGTAAAGTACCACCTGGCACCCGGGATCATCTCGAGTCCCTTGACGGCACGGAAGCTTCCGCTCTTTGTCTGAATGTATAGGGATGTGGACTGCACCCGCTCAAAGGTCGCACCGGGCGCGGAGTCCACGATGCGCACCATGGTGTGGTCCTGAGAAACCCCGGCCACCAGCGCAATATGTCCCCTTGCCACGGAGAAGGAGAAGAGACACCCGTCCTCCAGGAGCTGGGCAATCTGCTTCTGATTTTCATAGAGCGTGGAGCGCGTGGTAAACCCGTAGTCCTTGCCTGCGGTGGTGATCAGCCGCTCATTGTTTGTCCCGTCCACCGTAAGGCACAGCGCATAGGTTCTGGCCAGGTTCTCGGGCAGCGTGTCCTCCCCCGTGATGCCCATGAGATGCAGGGCATGGGAGAGGGTAAAGATCGCACAGCCGGAGGTGTCCAGATCGCTCCTGCGGTAGGCCTTGTCCTTCCACCAGCCGTCCTTCTGGCTGTAGATCTCCTCCTGCGAAACTGCATCCTGCGCTGTCACCAGGATTTCCAAAGTCTTGACGGCCTTGTTGCCACTTTCGTCCTCCGCCTGCACGCGCAGGGTATAGTCGCCCTCCGCTTTCGGCCGCCAGGAGGCCTGCACATGGCTCCCGGGCTCTGTCTCCGTCAGGCTCTTTCCGTCCTTTAAGAGCGCATAGCTGATGTGCTGTGTGTCCCAGGCATCCACCGTGATGTCCACGACGCCGCCCACGGGCACCGTCCCGGTGCTCGCGTGTATTTCCAGTGTGCCCTCTGGAAGGAAGCTCTCCCCGCCTGCGCCGTCCGCAAATGCCCTGACGTCTGCCACATACACCGCGCGCATCCCGTCGCATTCGACGGCACACAGATAGTTCAGATGGTCATCGTCATCCAGATAGCCCACGAGCGCCACCTGGCCCTCAAGACCGTCCATGCCCTCCCGAAGCGTCACGATGTGATAGAGCTTTTTTGCGTCCGTGGAAAACTGCCGGAGCTTTTTGAGTGCCTTGGCAGAGGCGTCCGCCAGGTCCTGCATTCCGATGCCCTCCGGCAGCTGCTCATCCTCTTCATCCAGAAGGCCGTCCAGCACGACGGAGGATTTTGGGAGCTCCACGCCCTTCCATCTTCCCTCCGTCTTGTAAAAGCACAGGCAGCTGTCGCCGTCCGAGAGCGTGACGCGCACGCGAGTCCCGGCGCTCAGATCGCCGCTCTCCTCAGGCATGTTTTTCACAGTGCCCTCCAGCGTCACATACGGGAGCATCCCGGATCCCTCCGGGCGCTCCTTCCTCTGGTAGGAGAAAGCCTGAGACGGTGCAAAACCCACCATGTCGCCGCTGCCGCAAAGGACCCAGCCCGACTGGTATGATACGATCGTGACGGTCTCCATCGGGCCCACAATGCCGCACACTGGCGCATCCGTGGACTCAGCTTCATAGAGCAGCACATACCCTTCATCCGGGTAGAACCGTCCCCTGCTCACCAGGTCTTCCGGCAGCTTCACGTAGTCTCTCTGCACAAAGCCAGTCTTCTTCTTATACCGGATCTCCACCCAGTCTTCCTCCCGGGAGAGCACCTCCACCATGGCATGGTTGGGGATCTGCTGCACCAGTTTGGATTTTTCATCCGGGCTTTTGCGCACATTGAGCTTGCCCCCAGGTGTCACCACCCGCGCTTCCTCCCCGAGCGCTGCGCCCATCAGGAGAAGCATCACCAGCGCCACCAGGAAAAGTGCAGCAGCGCTGCGCCTGCACCTTTGCCCTGCGACCACCATCTCGTCCAAACGATCCACCTCGCTTCACAGTCTGATCTGCCCTTTCATCAGGGCCACAGACAGGCCTTTATTGTATCGGATCCAGGCACATCAATCAATGATTTTCTGTCCTCCCAGGGCATCTTCTCCGTTTCTGATTATCTTTGATCTTCCCTTGACATACCTACCTTCCGTGATATAATTCGGCGCGGACATGGGCATCGTCCCGGTCCTTATTTCAAGCGCAGACCGCTGAGGCCAGATGCATGGCCAGCAGGCAAAGGAGTTTCTTTCACCATGAGCAAGTCCGTCAAAATCAACATCATTTCCGGCTTTCTTGGCGCCGGCAAGACAACCCTGATCAAAAAGCTGCTCACCGGCAGCCTCAGAAACGAAAAGGTCATTCTCCTGGAGAATGAATACGGTGAGGTTGGCGTGGACGCCAGCTTCATGAAGGATGCAGGCATCACCGTCACGGAGCTCAATTCCGGCTGCATCTGCTGCACCCTGGCAGGAGATTTCCAGAAGGCCATCGATGAGCTCATCGATACCTATCACCCGGAGCGGATCATCATTGAGCCCACCGGCGTGGGCAAGCTGAGCGAGATCATCTCGGCCGTGCAGCAGGCAAAGGCCCGCCATGAGGAGCTGGATGTGGGCGGCTGCGCCACCGTGGTGGATGCCGGCAAGTGCCGCATGTACATGAAGAACTTCGGCGAATTCTTCCTCGACCAGGTGAAGAGCGCCAGCACCATCATCTTCTCAAGGACCCAGAACCTCACCCCCGAGCGGGTGGAGAAGAGCCGCCTTCTGATCGCCGAGGCCCATCCGGACGCGCGCATCATCACCACACCCTGGGATGACATGGAGCCGGACTTCATGCTGGATGTCATCGAGAACGGCAAGCCCATCGAGATCGAGCTGGACGAGCATGATCACGATGACGACGAGGACGAACACGAGCATCACCACCATCATCATCACGACCATGAAGATCATGACGAAGATGAGCACGAGCACCATCATCACCATGATCACGATGATGACGACGAGGATGAGCACGAGCATCATCACCATCATGACCATGATGAACATGACCACGATGATGAAGATGAGCATGAGCACCATCATCACCACGACCATGATGAGCATGACCACGATGAGGATGAGCACGACCATCACCATCA
>JAFUBA010000044.1 GCA_017460395.1 Clostridia bacterium
GAAGCTGGTGGACACGCTGCCCGGGGAAAACCGCATCTATCTTGCCACCATGCAGGTGATGGACGATGAGTCCAGGCAGCGTGTGGAAAGACACAGGCGGCAGCGGGCCGGCCGGGGCTTTGTGACGGTGGAGCGGGAAAAGGGCCTGGGGGAGGTGCAGCTCCCGCAGCAGCCCATCGTCCTCCTCGAGGATCTTGTGAACCTTGTGGCCAACGAGATGTTTGGCGGCGGGGACGTGGGGAGGATCCCGGGGGACCTGGAGAAACTGGCGCGCAATTGCCGGCACCTGATCATGGTGACCAACGATGTGTTCTCAGACGGCGTCACCTATCCGCCCTCCGTGGAGGAATATCTCCGGTGCCTTTCCGCGGTGAACATGAGGGCCGCCGGGATGGCGGACCTGGTCACAGAGGTGGTCTATTCGATTCCGGTCGTCCTGAAAGGAGCGCTTCCATGGGAAATCGGGCAGGAGGGGATCAGATGGGAAACGAGGTAAAACGAGGGGGCATGACGGGCCTGTCGATGCTCAGAGCCGCCGCGATCGCCTTTTCCACCTACTCTGCGATCCCTGTGCCGCAGGTGGCCTGGACGGAGGAGAACAGAAGGCTTGCCATGTGCTTCTTCCCGCTGGTGGGGGCGGTGATCGGGCTTCTCCTCTGGGGGTGGCTCGCGCTTGCGGACGCGCTGCAGGTCGGATCCTTTCTCCGGGGCGCCGTTGCCGCGCTGATCCCGCTGCTTGTGACCGGGGGGATCCACATGGACGGCTTCATGGACACGAGCGACGCCCTGGCCTCCTGGCAGACGAAGGAAAAACGCCTGGAGATCATGAAGGACAGCCACGTGGGTGCCTTCGCCGTGATGCACTGTGCGGGGTACCTGCTGGTGCAAGCGGCCATCTACGGGGAGGCCGCGAAGGGAGCAGGTCCGATGCTCGCGTGCGTCTTCGTCCTGTCGCGCGCCATGAGCGCATGGGCCCTGACGGCCCTGAGGAACGCACGGCCGAAGGGCATGCTGGACGCCTTCGGGCGCGCGGCCGGGCGGCGCATGACACTCATCAGCGGCCTTGTGTATGCATCGGTCTGCCTAGGGGTCCTGATCTCATGCGACATCCGGCTCGCCACGATGTGCATCGTCGCCGCCGCGGTCTGTCTCTTTGTCTACCGCGGGACCGCCTACCGGCAGTTTGGCGGCGTCACGGGGGATCTGGCGGGCTGGTTTTTGCAGGTGACGGAGCTTGCGCTGAGCGCCGTGATCATCATAGGGGGAAGGCTCATATGAGACTGTACATCGGCGGTGCCTGGCAGGGGCAGGAGGAGCTGGCGAGGGTGGAAAACCCGGAGAGGGAGATCATCCCCGCCTTCCACGAGATCATCCGGGAGGAGGTGCTCCGATGCGGCCGGGATCCCGTGGAGGTGGCGGAGGGCTGTATCCGGGAACACCCCATGGCCGCGGTCGTGTCTGATGAGGTGGGATCCGGCGTCGTGCCCATGCAGGCGGAGGAGCGGCGGTACCGGGAGGCGGTCGGCAGGGCGCTGTGCCACCTGGCGGAAAGCGCCGAGTCGGTGACGCGGTGCGTGTGCGGAATCGGGGTGAGGATCAAATGACGTGGGTCCTGATCCGACACGGAATGACGCAGGGGAACCTGGAGGGCCGCTACATCGGCTGCAGGACGGATGAGCCGCTGTGCCCAGCGGGTAAGGCGGCACTGCTTGAAAAAAGGTACCCCAGGGTGCACAGGGTCTTCTCAAGCCCCATGCGGCGGTGCCTGGAGACGGCCGACCTCATCTACCCGGGCGTGCCCGTGGAGATCGTCCCGGACTTTCGGGAGTGCGACTTTGGCCTGTTTGAAAACAGGAACTATGCGGAGCTGAACGGGCGGGCGGACTACCAGGCGTGGATCGATTCCGGCGGAACCCTCCCCTTCCCCGGCGGCGAAGGGCGGGATGATTTTGTCGTCAGGTGCTGCCGGGCCTTCAGGGAGATCTGCGAGAGGGGAAGAGAGGAAGACTGTGCCATCGTGGCGCACGGCGGCACGGTGATGGCCATCATGGAGGCATGGGGAAGGCCGAAGCTGGAGTACTACGACTATCAGATCCTGTGCGGCGAGGGCTATATCATGAACTTGGACGGGATATACATGCCCCTCATATGAAAAGACGGCCGGACCAGCATCTGCTGGTCCGGCCGTCTTTTTTTAGGGCTGTCATGTTTCCTGGGGGTAAGCCTGAAAAATCTCATCCATCTCCTCGCGATGTCTTGCCATCCAATCCGGGCTCATCCACTGGCAGGGCGCTGACCACTCCGGCATGCCGGGCAGTGAAAGTCCGCCGTCCACACGGATCTTCTC
>JAFUBA010000045.1 GCA_017460395.1 Clostridia bacterium
ACCTTTGACCAGATCCTGAGCTTTTACTATCCCGGGATGGAGCTCTGGGTGATCCCCTCGGGGGACACCGTCCTGCCCACCCAGGACCCGCGTCTGTTTTCCACCCCAGCGCCGCCCGCTACACCCACGCCGCGGCCCACTCTGATGCCCGTGACCGGGGACATCCCGGACGGTGCCTGGCTGGCCAGCGTCGAAGGTATCGATGATGACTCCTCCCTCAACCTTCGCAAGGAGCCACATTCCGCGGCGGACATTCTCATGCGCCTGTATAAGCACCAGCAGCTTCTCGTCCTGGAAACCTGCGAGGACCCTGCCTGGGTGCACGTGAGAACCGATTCCATGGAGGGCTATGTCATGGTTTCCTTCCTGGAAGACGTGACAGATGCAGTCTCGGTGCCCGAGGCAGATGCCACCTTCCCGTCCCCATGAAACAAAAGCAACATCGGCAGAGTCTTCGAGGCTCTGCCGATGTTCTATTCTCCGAAGTACCTGTCAAGCGCTCTTTTGCAGCTCTGCCGAATGGTCTTCATGTCCTCCTCCGTCAGACGCAAGAACAGCTCACGGTCCATCTGCAGGATGCCCAGCTGCTTTGCGTGATGCATGACGCTCATGTCCTCAAAGCGGCGAAACGGCATGGAAAGAATCAGCCGCTCCACGTCCTTTAGCGTATAGCCACCCCGCACAAAGATGCAGTTTCTCTTCTCAGCCCTGAGGCCCTTCTCTTTTCTCTCCTCGTAGAACCAGGCAAAGTCCTTTGCCACCTGCTCGAGGGTGCAGGCGCCTTTCTCATCCATGTTGTCGAGAAACGCCAGAAGGAACACCGGCTTGTATGAGTAGCTCATACTCATGGTGTCCACCATTTCAAGAAACAGCTGCTTCCTGTTCTCCCGCGTGATCACGGTCCAGCCGAACTCTTTGGCGTAATGAAGCACGGTTTTTCTCTCAAAGAACCGGAAGCTCCTGTGCTCCGAGACGGGCACCTCCAGGTCCGGCACGATGCGGCCGTCCCGAATGTACTTTTCTATGGTTTCGCCCTGCACGCTCACCATCCTGGTAAAGCCTGTCTGGGAGATCATATCCTTCGCCTTCTCCTGCCAGGAGAACAAATCCACCGGCTCCATGTCCAGGATGTGCACGGGATAGTCCACCAGCGCCTCCGGCTTGTCTCCCTTCCTGAAAAGGCTCAGGTCAAACTGCATCTTCTCCCGGCTGCCGAGCACCAGGCCACCCGGATAGTACTCGGAGATCCCGAGCAGGCGGTGCATGGAGTAGGGCATGTTGAAAAGATTCGCATTGTCCACAAAGTCGAAGACCATGAGGAAGGGCTTACCAGGCGCCTTTCGCATGCCACGGCCCAGCTGCTGCATGTAGATGGTTCTGGACATCGTAGGTCTTGCCATGAAGAGGACCTGCGTGTGCGGGGAATCCCAGCCTTCGTTGAGGAGGTCACAGGCACACAGGACAGGGATCCTGCCCTCCTCGTAGGATGCAAGGATCCTCTTTCGCTCCCCGGCTCCAGTACCGCCCGAAATGCAGGCGGCTTCCACGCCGCTGTCCGCAAAGCGCTGCTTCATCTCCTCTGCATGACGCACGGAGGTGCAGAAGACCACCGAGGGCTTGTCCTTCACGTACTTGAGGTAGGTATCCACGATCAGCTGATTGCGCAAGGGCACCCGGATGGTCGACTCCAGGTCCAGGGCGTTATAGCGGAACCCATTCATCCTCACATCCCGCATGTCGATGTTGGTCACGATGCGGATGCACCGCACCGGCACCAGGGTGTCCATCTCCACGGCCGTCTTCAGGTCCAGCCGGTGAGCCACATGCTGAAAGACATCCAGGAGATCCTCCCCGTCCGCCCGCTCCGGTGTGGCCGTGAGCCCGAGGGTGAAAACGGGATGAAAGTAGGACATGATGCGCCGGTATGTTTCCGCTGTCCCATGATGACACTCGTCGATCACAAGGTACCCAAAGTCCTCAGGCCCGAAATCCTCCAGGTGCTGGGTCACGCTCTGAATGGTCCCGCAGACCACATAGGCATCTTTTTCTCGGACGCTGCCCTCGTACCTTCCCACCTCCGCCTCCGGCCAGATCCTGCGGCAGGCAGCGATCGCCTGGTCCACCAGCTCATGCCGGTGCGCAAGAAAGAGCGTGCGCCGCCCTACGGCCTTTGCATCGCTCATGGCTGTCACAGTCTTGCCTGTGCCCGTAGCATGATAGAGAAGGGCGATGGTCTTCCGCTCCTCCCGCATCCTCCGCAGGTTCTCCAGAGCCTCCTCCTGATGGTCCATCAGGGCAAAGGCCGCCCCCTGCTGCGGAGGCATGTCGTCATCCATCGCCTGAAACATCGGATTGTGCCCGAGAAAGGTCACAAGCTCGTCCCGAACCCTGTCCGGAGTCCGCTGGAGCTGCGTATCAGTCCATCGGAAGACCCGCCAGCCCTCGTGCACCATGGAATTCTGCTTCAGAAGATCGTCATGGTATTTGTCCTTGGACACACTTCCGGGATGATGCCAGGTATTCCCGTCCACCTCAATGGCCACCCTGCCCTCCGGCAGGCTCAGCGCGAAATCAATGGACCGGTGGCCGCCATAGATGTCCACCATGGGATATTGTGGGTAGACATACTGTCCCTTCTCAGGCCCGAAGGTATCGCAGAACAGCTCAATAAACCGGTCCTCTGCGCCGCTGTTGCCGTCCGGTCTGACCGTCACTTGTTTCATCAGTCATCACCCTGCACTGCCACAAGGCGGATGCCTTTCTCGAATCCGCCCCGCTCTTTCCCCTTTTCCTGCCGGATAAGCTCCACATCTTCCCATTCAATACCCTGATACGCACACAGCGCGTGCAGGACCTCCAGGATGTCTGCTATCTCCTCCGCGCTTCTGCTCTGAAGATACTCCTGCGTCTCCTCCTGAAGCTTCATCTCCAGCCGGGAGAGCATTTCCTCACCCGGGATCCTGTCCCAGATGGGAACCTTTCCGCTGCTTGAGATGATCTCTGGAATCCTGTCCCGCACGAGCTTGTCGTAGATTTTTTTCATCTGTTATCTCCCCCGAATAGCCTCTCCCATGAAGCGCGGCAGCCGCACGGGCCGTCTCAGGTGTTCGGAGCCTGTTTCCCACCGAGGCTTTCCAGCCGGCTCATGATTTCCTTCCCGGCGTTTCTCATTACATCCTGTACCGCATCCTGGAGGGCCTCCTGCACGATGCTGCCGGTGCCCGTCTGGAGAAGCTGCAGGATCATGTTCCATGTGACATCCCGGTCTTCTTTGGGCATGTTTTCCAGCATCTTGCGCATCTCATTGAGGGATGGCACCACGTCCTTCCTGATCTGGCCCAGGGTGCTCTTGCCCGTGGACTCCAGAAGACCGAAGAGCGTATTCACAAACACGCGCCTGTTGCTCTCCGTCTGGTCACCCAGCCACTTGTGAAACACTTTCTCCGTGAGAAGACTGCCGTCCGAGCGCTTGTCCAGCTCCTCGAACCTGTTTCCCAGGACCTGCCATGAAAAGCCGTCGTGCTGAATGAGCCCCATGGCGTTACTCTTCACCACATGCTCCTGCATGGTGTGCTCCAGAAGCGTGCCCACAAGGGATGATCCCGGCAGCACACTCACGATTCTGCTGAGAATTTTCTGGTACTCTTCAGATTGAATGAAGCCCTCCAGAAAGCCTGGACCATCGTTGTTGTAGACTGTGAGAATCCGATCCTGAATCGCAGGATTGCACCTCGCCGCCGCATACACCGCCAGATTGCCGCCCTTGGAGTGCCCGCCGACCCGGAGGGGACGGTCACTTCCGGTGAAGTGCTCGTTCATGTATGCCACGCCGCGCCTCTGCCCCGCGGTTTCCGGCAGATAGCTCAGCAGGCAGTCCTCCTTCCAGCCCACGATCGTGCTGTCCGTCCCGCGGAAAGCCACGAAGTCCGTGTTGTCCGGAAGAGAAAACGTCATGCATGCCAGCTGAATGTCCGCAGAAGGATCCACGATGTTGAGGAAATGCCTCAGGACGGTGCCGCCATAGCGGCCATTGTCCGCCATCTGGTCCATGAGGAAGGGCGCCATCTTCGTGTAGTCATCCCTGGCCATGATCTCCTCCGGGGTGTGCTTTCCCCAGAAGCGTTTCCTGGCCTCCTCCACCGTAATGCCCTCATCCCCCTCCGGCACGATGCCGGAAAAGTCGGCATAGACAAGCTCTGACAGGACCAGCCCGTCCACCTCATTGAAAGGGGACACAGAGAACGGGACATCACCCCGCCAGGCCATGTAGTCCAAGATATTTGCCATCGGCTGCTCTCCTTTCGCCATAGACATTGCAGATTCACGGATGAAACCTGTCAGGTTTCCTCCTGGGCGGATGCCAGGATTCTTCTCAGATCCCGCTTTTTCAGCCGCTCTGTATTCTCATCGACCGCCCGCCGGAGCCGTTTTTCCTCCTCCGTGGCGTTTTCTTCACTGTAGAGAAGGTCAATGAGTGCCGCCTGATCCTGAATAAGGGCGGTGCGAATAGAGCGTGAGGGCTCCAGCTGCTGATAAATCATATTCTTTTTGTTTTCCAGGAGCTCCTTCTGGCTTTCCAGTCGCTCCTCCGCCTGCCTGCGCAGCTGCTCCGTCTCCGCCTTGATGGCATTGAGACGTGCATTGATTCTCTCGGTCCTGTAGATCACATCCGGGTAGGCATCCGCAAAGCGCCTGTAGAAGATGGACCTGTCGCTGAGCAGCAGTCTGACCTCCCGGCTGATCTCCTCCGTGTTGTCCGCTTCGCTGTGCTCGACACCGACCTTCACCAGTTTCAGGACAAAATGGGTCATCACGTAATCGGCCAGGAACAGTACGCTCAGGCAGCCCGCCGTGATCTCCCGCCCCAGAAAAGAGATTGCTGACAGGATCATCGTCAGTACAGGATTCAGGACATGGATGATCAGCACGCCCCCGAGTCCGAAGAGCAGAAGGTTGCCGATCCAGATCCTTCCATGCAGATTCATGGGCTTCTGACTGTAATCCCACCATCTGGCATGAAAGCGTTTCTCCATGAAGTAGCTGGCGAAGTACTCCAGCACACCACACAGGACAAAGGAAATCATGAAGGTGGTGCCAAGCCCCTTTTCCATCGGAGCAAGTGCGCCGACCGCCACGGTAATGAGTGCAGCCCCCGATCCGTAGATCGGCAGACACGGACCTGTCAGGAAGCCGCGATTGATAAATCTGTGATACTGTATATACTTGAGCGTGACCTCAATGCACCAGCCCAGAAATGCATAGGCAAAAAACAGGAGCACCAGATCCGTCAGCCATTCCATCTCTATCGTATGACCTCCTGATCACGTTTTTCCGGGACCGTGCGATCCCCCATCCCGGAAAAAGAGTATATCAGCGGGGCCCTGTTGTGTCCAACTGCGGGAAATCTGAAAACACATCAGATTGTCCGGTATGTACAGTTTTGCTGTGTGCGGGAGCCTTTGCGCTTTCCATTCAGCCTGACATACGCATTTGCAGAATTCCCCGTCCCATCAAAACGAAGTGTCCTGCTGGAAGGAGCGATCATCATGGCCAATCCATTTCTTCCTCTCTGGGAATATATCCCGGATGGCGAGCCCCGTCAGTTTGGTGACCGTGTGTACATCTACGGGTCCCACGACCGCTTCGGCTGCGGTGACTTCTGTGATTACAAGCTCAAGGTCTGGAGCGCGCCGGTGGATGATCTGAACCACTGGACCTGCCATGGTCACGCCTTTCATACCCGTCCGGACACCGATCATCCCAGCAGCGTCCCCCACACGGACCATGAGCTGTATGCTCCTGACGTGGTGGAAAAGGACGGAAAGTATTACCTGTACACCTACATTCTCGGTGCCAAGGGCTGTGTCAGCGTCAGCGACCGGCCGGAGGGACCCTTTCAGTTTCTCTCCACCTATGCGTATGCACCCGAGGACGGCGGAGATGAGGGCATCTTCAATGATGTGGGCGTACTCGTGGATGACGATGGCCGTGTGTACTGCTATTATGGCTTCGAGCACAGCCACATGAACGAGCTGGACCCGAAGAGCATGTACCGTGTGCTCCCCGGGAGCCTTCGCCACCACGTGATCGATGACCGGGAGGATGTCCCCCCGGAGCAGAGGTTCTTTGAAGCCTCCTCGCCCCGAAAGATCGGAGACACCTACTATCTGATCTATTCCCCCAGAAAAGGCAGCCGCCTGGCCTATGCCACATCCGCCTCCCCCACCGGTCCCTTTGTCTACCGCGGGTACATCATCGACAACGGCGTGTCCTACCCCGCCGGCAACGATCACGGGTCCCTGTGCAGAATCGGAGACCAGTGGTACATCTTCTATCACCGGATGACCAATCACTCCATCTCCTCCCGCCGCGCATGCGTGGAAAAGGTCACCATACTGCCGGACGGCACCATTCCACCGGTGGAGATGACATCCCTCGGCTTCCAGGAGAGCCTGAATCCGTACGAGATCACGAAAGCGGAGATCGCCTGCGTGCTCACGGGCGGGTGCTTTGTGACAGAGCTGGACCTGTTTACCCGGCCCGTCACAAATGTATCGGACCGCTGCATCCTCGGCTACAGGTATTTTGACTTCGGCGTGGACGAGTCCACGCACACCATGGAGTTTGCCGTCAAAATCCGGGGAAGGGGCTGCCGCGGGTGCCTGCACGTGCTGGTGGACGGCACCTTCAATGAGCAGGGAGAACTGGAGGGCGCCCGCGAGATCGGCTGTGTGCAGCTCGGTCTCGGGGATGGGATCTATCGCGCAAGGGTGGAAGGCATCACCGGGCGCCACGCTCTGTTTCTTCAGGCAGAGCTTGACCGTCCCCAGAACACGTGGATGACCAATTTCTTTGAGGGACGCAGCATCTGTGAAGTGGAAGAGTTCGTATTCCTGAAATAAAGCATCGGCGCAGCCAGGAAGTGGCTGCGCCGCATTTTTCAGTAT
>JAFUBA010000046.1 GCA_017460395.1 Clostridia bacterium
CGCTGTTTGGCAGCATCATCTTCCAGCAGCTCTACAACATTGCAGACAGCTGGGTCGCGGGGAAATTCATCGGGGAGAACGCACTGGCTGCCGTCGGCAACAGCTATGAGATCACGCTGATCTTCATCGCCTTTGCCTTCGGGTGCAACATGGGGTGCTCCGTGGTGGTATCACAGCTGTTTGGCGCAAAGGACTACAGGCAGGTGAAGGTGGCCGTCTGCACCGCCATGCTCATGACGCTCACCGTATGTCTCCTGCTCATGGTGGCGGGACTCACGGGCAGCAGGGCCCTTTTGTCCCTCCTGCACACGCCCGAGGAGGCCATGGCGGACTCTGCACTGTACCTCGACATCTACGTCCTGGGCCTGCCCTTCATGTTCTTCTACAACGTATCCACGGGCACCTTCTCGGCCCTCGGGGATTCACGTACGCCCTTCATCTTCCTTGCAATCTCATCTACTGTGAACATCGGGATGGACATCCTCTTCGTGACTGCCTTCCACATGGGCGTCGCAGGCGTGGCCTGGGCGACCTTCATCTGCCAGGGCATCAGCTGCATCCTGGCCCTGACCGTCGTGCTGCGGCGGATGCGGGAAATGCCGGGAGGACGGGAGAAGACACCGGTCTTTTCCAGTCCCCTCCTTCGGAAGATCCTCATGATCGCAATCCCCTCGACCCTCCAGCAGAGCTTCATCTCCGTGGGAAACCTGGTGATCCAGGGAGTCATCAACGGGTTCGGGACCGGCGTCATGGCGGGATACTCCGCCGGCGTCAAGCTGAACAACCTGGTGGTCACCTCTTTTACGACCCTGGCCACCGGCATCTCAAACTTCACGGCGCAGAACATCGGCGCCGGGCGACGGGACCGTGTGCGGCAGGGCCTGAAAGCTGGCCTCAGGATGGTCTGGATCCTGTGTGTCCCCTTCTTCCTCATGTACTTCTTCCTGGGTGAAGCCTTCATCCGCTTCTTTATGGATACACCCACCGAGACGGCCGTGAGTACCGGCGTCATCTTCCTTCGGATCCTGTCACCCTTCTACTTCGTGGTGTCCAGCAAGCTGGCCGCAGACGGGGTCCTGCGCGGTGCCGGCCTCATGCGGCAGTTCATGATCGCGACCTTCACCGACCTGATCCTCAGGGTGGTGCTGGCGATCCTGCTGTCCGGGACGACGCTTGGATCTACCGGCATCTGGTGTGCCTGGCCCATCGGGTGGTGCATTGCCACGGTGCTGTCGCTGCTCTTCTACAGGAAGGCCTTCATGGTGAAGACCGGGGAAGAGAAGAAGTGATGAGATTTTCCATCAGCGGTGAATGCCGGAAGTAGGCATTGACCGCTGATTTTGTAATGAGTAGAATGCATTTGAGACAGCATAACAGCGGTGCAGTGCGATTCATATCTTTCCAGCTGTTTTGTGGTCGGAGGGAGCGCAATATGATTGGCCGGGAAGAGGAAATCAAGGAGCTGAAGAGGCTATATCACAGAAACCGGACAGAGCTGGTCGCTGTCTATGGAAGGCTTCGTGTTGGAAAAACGTATCTGGTTGATGAAACCTTTCAGGGAAAGTTCACGTTTCGGCATACTGGTCTCTCGCCGGCAGATATGGAGACACAAGGTCAATTACGATCTCAGCTGGATCATTTTTACAACTCTTTGATTCTTGCCGGCATGGAGAAAAAGAAGAAGCCGGACAACTGGCTGGACGCATTCTTTCTGCTCGAACTTTTCCTGCAGAGCATCGATGATGGATCCAGGATGCTGGTTTTTCTGGATGAACTGCCCTGGATGGACACACCCCGGTCCAGTTTCGTACAGGCGTTCGAAGGCTTCTGGAACAACTGGGCCTGCCATCGGGATAACCTGATGGTCATTGTGTGCGGGAGCGATGAATCCTGGATGATGGACAACCTGATCAACAGCCATGGCGGTTTGTACGACAGAATCACCTGGTCGATCAAGCTGGTTCCATGGACGCTCCATGAATGTGAGAGATTCTTTCGGGAAAACAAGATCAGGTTTTCGAGATACGACATCGTCCAGAGCTACATGATCTTTGGCGGGATACCGTATTATCTTCGGCTCTTTGACGGGCAATACAGTCTTGCGCAGAATGTGGACAGAATCCTGTTTAGTAGAGAAGCGAAGCTGAAGAAAGAATTCGAAAGGCTGTTTCGGTCGGTGTTTGTCAGTCCGGATGCAGAAAAAGCCATTGTTGCCTTTCTGGCGACCCGCGGTGCCGGATATACAAGGAAGGAAATTGCCGAAGGATCAGGTGTCTCTGGCGGAGGCACACTGTCCAGACATCTGGATGCTCTCATTGCCGGCAATTTTGTGGAAACATATGTCCCGTTTGGCATGGGAAAACGTGAAGAACACTATAAGGTCGTGGACCCGCTGTGCCTGTTCTGCCTGCATTTTGCAAGCGAAATACAAAGCAGTGCTGAATCTTTCTGGCAGGAGCACGGGATGGCACAGCCTGTCGTCACCTGGCGGGAGCAGGCATTTGAACAGGTCTGTTTTCACCATATTCCTCAGATCAAAAAAGCCTTGGGCGTATCGGGTGTCATCACATCTGTTTCTGCATGGACAATGCGTGAGGACGATCCTGATGGAACGCAGATTTCTTTGCTGCTCAAAAGAAACGACAATGTGCTGAACATGTGTGAGATGAAGTTCTGTGGTGGCAGGTTTACCGTTCATCAGGACGATTATCGTACGCTGCTTGGGAGACCGGAGCTTCTGAGGCAAAAAGTGAGTCCGAGAATCGTGGTACGCAGTACCCTCATTACAACGTTTGGACTGACACGAAATGCATACAGTGGCGTGTTTACAAACGTCATCACTTTGAATGATTTGTTTGAAAAATGACCTTCTTCGTGCCAGAAGGCTGCCCGGAATGCTTCAAGCGCATCGAACATTTTGGCATCATAGCCAATGATCAAAATCGCCACAGTTGGAGCAGCATATGAATCGAAAACTCAGACAAGATGCAGAGGCAATCGTGCATGCATCCATCCAAGCGGTTTTACCGGATCGAGCGGTAGAGCGTGCAATGCAGAAGATGAAGCTTTCCGGAAGAATTGTGCTTATTGCAGCTGGCAAGGCAGCCTGGCAGATGGCGAAGGCGGCCCATCAGTGTCTTGGAGACAGAATCGACGAGGGCGTCGTGATCACCAAATACAGCCATGTGATGGGACCAATCAGTCATTTCAGATGCTTTGCGGCGGGCCATCCCGTGCCGGACAGACAGTCGATCGCTGCTACGGAAGCCGCTCTCCAGATGGTCTCGGACCTCAATGAAAATGACACGGTCCTGTTCCTTCTCTCGGGCGGTGGAAGTTCACTGTTTGAATCGCCGCTGATCCCACTGAAGGAAGCCCAAGAGATCACGGAGCAGCTGCTTGCACGCGGTGCTGACATCGTAGAAATCAACACGATCAGGAAGCGGCTGAGCTCGGTAAAGGGCGGACGGTTTGCCGAGATCTGCAGCCCTGCCCGCGTAGAATCTATTGTCCTGTCAGATATCCTCGGTGATCCTCTGGACATGATTGCGTCAGGCCCTGCGTATCCGGATTCTTCTACCGCGGAGGATGCTCTCAGGATCCAGCAAAAGTATCAGCTTTCTCTGTCGGAGGCCGCAATGGGGCTGATCCAGCAAGAGCTCCCCAGGGAGCTGCCGAATGTACACACGCAGATCACAGGGAGTGTGCGGGAACTTTGCAGCGCAGCCGCGAATGCGTGCCGTGAACTTGGATACGAACCGATCCTTCTGACGGATCAGCTGTGCTGCGAGGCGCGGGAGGCCGGAAGTTTCCTCTCCTCCATCCTGAAGACCCACGCGATGGACGGGAAGCGGAAGTGCTTCATCGCAGGAGGTGAGACCGTGGTGAAGGTGACGGGACACGGCATGGGTGGGCGGAACCAGGAGCTTGCCCTGGCGGCCGCCAGAGGAATCCGCGGTATCCGGCATGCAGCCGTGTGCTCCGTCGGGAGTGACGGGACCGACGGACCCACCGATGCCGCGGGCGGATATGTGGACGGGGACACCATGGACGAGCTGGAAGCTCAGGGCATCTCCATCGACGAGGTATTACGGGAGAATGACTCATACCACGTACTGCAGCGGACAGGCGGACTCATCGTGACGGGTCCCACCGGCACCAATGTGAATGATGTGTCCATTGCTCTGCTGGGCACTGCGGACGGAATTTAAAGGAGCAGGGAAACGATGAAGATTGCACTCATGCAGCTGCTTCCGGAGGAAACCGTGGCAGCTCAGCTGCGAAAGGCTACAGAAGCCTGCAGACAGGCAAAGAAGATGGGTGCGGACATCACCCTGTTTCCCGAAATGTGGAGCACGGGCTACCGGATCCCGGAGGATGAAAGCGCGCTGGGTTCGATGGCCGTGCGGCATGACAGTCCCTTCCTCCAGCACTTTTCGGCACTGGCCGAAGAGCTTCAGATGGCGATCGTCATGACCTGTCTGGAAGCATATGAGGACAGGTATCAGAATGCGCTCACGGCGTTTGACCGGTATGGCGAGGAAGTCCTGCACTATGCAAAGGTGCATACCTGCGCTTTTGAGGCAGAAAGGGTGTTTGATCCCGGCGAAGGATTCCATGTGGCAGACCTGGATCTTGGGGAGGAGCGTGTCAGGATCGGTGCCATGATCTGTTTCGACAGGGAATTCCCGGAGAGTGCCCGCATCCTGATGCTGAAGGGTGCGGAGGTGATCCTGGTACCTAACGCGTGTCCCATGGAGATCAACAGGCTCTCGGCGCTCAGGACACGGGCGTATGAGAACATGCTGGCCGTAGCTACCTGCAACTATCCCAAGGGGCAGCCGGACTGCAACGGGCATTCCACCGTATTTGACGGCGTGGCCTGGCTGCGGGAGGAAAGCGGCGTGCGGGATATGTGCGTGTTTGAAGCGCTCGAGGAGGAAGGTATCTATCTGGCTGAGATTGATCTGAAGCTTCTGAGAACCTACCGCGAGGGCGAGGTCATGGGCTGGAAGTATCGGCATCCGGAAGCATATGGGATCCTGACGGAGCGCATGACATGAAAGTGAAGCATACAGTATTCTTTCAATGAGGTGATTGTACATGACACAGTATGAGCGCATGGTGGCAGGTCTGATTTACGATCCTGCAGACAGTGAGATCATGAACGAGCAGATGCCCTTTCAGGATAAACTCTGGGCATTCAATCAGCTGAAACCCTCAGACTATGAGAAGAAGCAGCAATACATGAAGGAAGTGTTCCTTGAGTGCGGAGAGAACAACTATATTGAGCTTCCGCTCAGGGCAAACTGGGGCGGACATCACCTGCACCTTGGATCCAACGTGTATTTCAACTCCAACACGACGCTGGTGGATGATGGACATATCTACGTGGGCGACAAGGTGATGTTCGGGCCGAATGTGATGATCACCACGGCAAATCACCCGATTGAGTCTTCTCTTCGTGCACGTGGCCTTCAGTACAACAAGGACGTCTACATCGGGGAGAATGCATGGATCGGCGGAGGCGTCATCATCCTGCCAGGCATACACATCGGAAAGAATACAGTGATTGGCGCCGGAAGTGTGGTCACCCATGATATTCCGGATGGCGTGGTGGCGGTTGGAAATCCATGCCGCGTGCTCCGGGAAGTGAGTGAACACGACCGGGAATTCTTCTACAAGAATGAACGTATCGACTGGGATGTCCTGGAAGAATCATGATAAACTGCTATATTGAATATCTAAAATAGTCAGAATATATGATCTAAATCGAATCATTCTGACTACCGGAACGTTTCAGCTCATGTTTGTCTGGGAGGGAAGAAGCATTGCTGATCGGGACTGCTTCCGAGGATTTTAAGTTCAATCTGCTCTCCGGAATGCGCTATGTGGACAAGACTGACCTCCTGAAAACGATTCTTGATGGACAGAGTGAAACGACATTTTTTCTGCGGCCAAGAAGATTTGGAAAGACACTGACGCTTTCCATGATCCACTATTTTGTGGAAGATACGCGAGACGAACAGCTGAATGCGGAAAACAGATCGCTGTTCCAAGATCTGAACATCATGAAAGCTGGAGAAAAGTATACATCCCAGATGACCAGCTACCCCGTGATACATCTGACGATGCAGACCGTCAAAGGGGAGACATTCGAAGATGCATGGGATACATTGAAAGCGATCCTGGAGGATCTCTACGACGAGAACAATTGCCTTCTTGAGTGCGGCGTGCTGTCAGAGCGCGAGAAAAACTATTTCCTGAGAATCCTCAATGGAAGTGATTCCAGTGGAAGAAAGGCAACGACCACCGATTATGTCAGGTCGCTGCTCTACATGACCAGGTTTCTCACAAAATATACTGGTAAACGTACGGTTGTCCTGATTGACGAGTATGATGTGCCGCTGGAACATGCCTATCGACAAGGATATTACAACAAGATGGTCAGCGTCATTGGACCACTTCTTCAAAACGTACTGAAAACCAACACGGGCAACCTTCGCTTCGCGGTCATCACAGGATGCCTTCGGATTGCAGAAGAACAGATTTACACGGGACTCAACAATCCCATTGTGAACACTGTGCTTTCCAGGAGAGGAAGCGATGCCATCGGCTTCACGGAACCGGAAGTCATAAAGCTGCTGGACGACTGCAACCTGAGTGATCATTTTGATGATATCCGCCTATGGTATGATGGGTATCGCTTTGGAGATACGAAAATCTATAATCCCTGGTCAGTACTGCTCTGTATGGCAGATCTGGTCGAAGACGAGCATGCGTCTCCTTTGGCACATTGGGCGAACACCAGCAGCAATGCGATCATTCGCGATCTGGCAGAGCATGCGGACAGAGCGACGAAAGACAAGATTGAGAAGGCGATGCTGGGTGAAGAAATCTGCTTCACGCTTCGCGACAGTATCGTGTACGACGATCTGTTTTCACATCCGGACAATGTGCTCAATGTCATGCTGTCTGCCGGATACCTGACGGCCGATCGAATGGAAGCTGGACTGATTCATGCAAGAATTCCAAACAAAGAGGTCCGGCAGATTTATCAGGTACAGATCAGCGACTGGTTCCGAGATTCTCTGAAATCATTCGATTCGCAGACGATGTATGCGGTCATGGCAGATGGAAGCGCAGAGAGACTTGAGGAAATCCTAACAGAAGAGTTTCTGTCTGCCATGAGCTATTTTGACACCGTGGAAGCCTTCTATCATGGCATCATGCTGACACTGATGCAGATCAACCAGGGCTTCAACTGTGAGAGCAAGAGAGAAAGCGGAGCGGGACGCTTTGACATCATGGCCCAGCGACTGGCAAAGCGGGATCTGGCTTTTGTGCTTGAGGTCAGGATTTCAGACATTCAGGAGCATATGGCACAGGATGCCAGCGATGCTGTTATGCAGATCGAACGAAACCAGTATTTCCAGGATCTGAAGAGGCAGAATTACAAAAGGATTGTGACCTACGGCATTGCCTTCTGTGGGAAGAGGTGCTGTGTGAGAAAGGGCAAAGTTTACGAGTGATCCGACCTGAGCAGATGTGATGACAAGACTCGCGCCACGGATTCGTCCCTGGCGCGATCAACTGTTTTCAGGGGCATATGACCGACCACGACCGACATTTTTTCACTTGCTTGACGCCCATGGAGGATTTCTGTATACTTGGACAGGAAAGAAAACGCATCGAAAAGATATCTCTCAGATAGATTATAATCGGAGGAGGTCATGGCATGGCGAGTCAGCGCATATCAATGCCCGCGACACCAGTCTCAGCTCAGGAAAAGCGTGCGCACGGCCTGGTACTCGGCAGCATTGTGTTATCCCTGCTCATGCTGGCAGGTGCAGGCATATGGTATATTGCCATCACAGGCATCATTGGCCGGAAAGACTGGGATTTCATGACCTACGGTCTTGGCCCTGCAGTGCTGGGGATTGTCGGCGGGGTCCTCCTGATCGTATCCATTCTGTGCTATTTTCTGGTCCCCTCGGTCAGGCACTGGTCAAAGCCTGTCGCCAGGGATCTGTGGAAGGACCGATACCGCTACAGCCTGATCCTGCCGGGTCTGATCGTTGTCTTTATCTTCAGCTACATGCCCATGTACGGCATTGTTCTGGGATTCAAGGAATACAAGATCAAAAGCGGCATCATGTTTTCCCAGTGGGTTGGCACATACCACTTTGAACGTTTTTTCAAAAGCCCGGTGGCCGGACAGACGATCTGGAACACCTTCTTTATCGGCGTAACGCAGCTTGTGATCACGTTCCCGGTGCCCATCATCCTGGCACTGCTCATGAACGAACTGCGCTCCACTGGCTACAGAAGAACGGTACAGACCATCATCTATCTTCCGCACTTTATCAGCTGGGTCATCATGTACTCCCTCCTGTTCTCCCTGTTCTCCATCACCTCGGGCCTTGTGAACAAGCTGCTCATGTCCCTCGGGCGGCCGGCCATCAATCTGCTGTCTGACCCGAACAAGTTCTATGGGCTGCTCTACGGCACATCCATCTGGAAGGAGGCAGGGTGGGGAACCATCATCTACATGGCAGCCATCGCGGGTGTCGATCAGGAGATGTACGAAGCTGCCTATCTGGACGGTGCAAACCGTTGGCAGCAGTGCTTCCATATCACACTGCCGTCCATCGCGTTCTCTATCACCACCATGCTGATTCTCAATGTCGGCTCTGTCATGGGAGCCAACTTTGACCAGATCATGAACCTGCGCACGGCTGCAACCCAGACCACCGTCGCACAGGTGATTGATACCTATGTCTACGACATGGGCGTGGGCAAGGGACAGTATGACCTGTCTACGGCCATCGGTCTTTTCCAGCAGGTGGTGAACTGTGTCCTGCTGTTCATCTCCAATTATGTGGTCAAGCGCATGTCAGGAGAAGGATTCTTCTGATGCATGTCCTGTGACAGCCGGAAAGGAGGCAGCTGATATGACCCAAGTGCAGCATATGCATGCGAACAGAAATAAGATCAAAATCAGCCTGGGCGACAGAATCTTCAATGTGATCAACGTGCTTCTGTTCATCGTGATCACCCTGGTGATCCTGTTCCCGTTCTTCAACATCTTTGCCATTTCCCTCACCAGCAACGTGGAATATATGCGCGAACCGTATATTCTCTGGCCGAAGGAGCCGACGCTGGAAGCGTATCAATATATCTTTTCCACATCGCTGATTCCCCGGTCCTATGTGCTGACGATCTTTATCACCTTAAGTGCCACCCTTCTGTCCACCCTCATCACCTCCATGCTGGCCTATGGCCTGTGCAGAGGCGACCTGAGGGGTCAGAAGTTCTTCATGATCTATCTGCTCATCACCATGTTTTTCTCGGGCGGACTCATTCCGAACTACATGAACATCACGCGGACGCTCGGGTGGAGCAATAATCTGCTGGCACTCATTGTCCCGAACTCGGTGAGTGTGTTCAATTTCATCATCGTCAGATCCTTTTTCCGCCAGCTTCCGCCGTCCCTTGAGGAATCTGCCCGCATAGACGGCGCCAACGAGTGGACGATCCTCTTCAGGATCATTTACCCCCTGTCCATTCCGACCCTGGCCACCATCGCCATGTTTGTGGCCGTGGGCACCTGGAACAGCTGGTTCTCTGCCATGCTCTATATGCGGGATGAAAAGCTCTTCCCCCTGCAGCTGATCGTAAGAAACTTTGTGGTCCACGAGGCAAGGCCGGCCGACATGCAGAACATGGAAGGCCTGAGGGATGCTGCGGGCAACCGGATTTTCCTCAATGAGACTGGCCTCAAAATGGCCTGCGCCGTGGCCACCGTGCTGCCCATGGTCGTGGTCTATCCCTTCATTCAGAAGTACTTTGAGAAGGGCATGACCATCGGGGCAGTGAAAGGCTGATTGCAAGCCCGAAGGGCTTCAATATACTGTTCCCCTATCTGTTTTTGGAATGCCCCATTTCAATTCAAGGAGGTTATCGCATGAATCACTGGAAACTGTTTTCCCTGCTGATGGCGCTCATGCTCCTGGTGACATCGACGGCCTTTGCCTATGACGGCGAAGTGCTGACGATCTCCGCGGACAGCGATGATGATCCCTTCACCTGGGATCCCGCAAATGACGCCATTGCTGCCTACATTCAGGACGAGTTCGGCATCAACTTCGTACAGAGTGAGACGAACTACTACAACAATGACTTCACCGTCACCCAGCTGGCCGCCAACGAAGGCAAGCTGCCTGAGGTCTTCACCGCTGATATCCTGTATTACACCCAGGAAATCACCCAGTTCATCCCGGAAGAACTGGTGGCAGAGATCCCTCAGGAACTCATCGACAAGTATCCCCTCACCAAGGAACGCCTCGAGAATGACGCGGTGTCCCAGCTGGTGAAGAACATGTACGGCGGATACTATTTCCTGCCCAAGCCCGACTCTGCGGATCCCAGCATCTACCTTGCCGAGCGCAAGGGTCTGTTCATCCGTCAGGACTGGCTGAACAACCTGGGCCTTGAGATGCCCAATACCTGGGAAGAGCTGTATGAAGTCTGCCATGCCTTCACCTATGACGATCCCGACGGCAACGGCATCAACGATACCTACGGCCTGACCGGCGACGGTCTTGGCACCCTCAGGTATTTCTTCGCTTCCACTGGCGTGTCCAACCGCTACTGGAACAAGGATGCTGACGGCAACTGGTTCTTCGGCGCCCTGGATGACAGCAACATCGTCGTCCTCGAATGGCTGCGCAAGATGTATGAAGACGGCTCCCTGGATCCTGACTTTGCTGCCACCACATGGAAGGAAGGCCTGCAGAAGTTCTCCTCCAACACCTTCGGCGTGTGCGTGCGCAATGCCGATGCCGACTGGATCAACAGCGTCATGGTGCAGTACTATGGTGCCGCCAATCCCGACGTCAACCCCTTTGAACGTGTCAGCATGATCGGTGCTCTTGGCAACAACAAGGGCGATCAGCCCAGGATGGAAGCCTACATCTCCTGCATGGTGGCCGTGCAGTTTGCACCGGAAATCACCGAGGAGAAGATGGATCGTTTCCTCCAGTTCTATGAGTACCTGCTGGGCGACGGCAAGTACCTGCGCATGGGCCTGGAAGGCGAAGACTACACCGTGGAAGCCGACGGAACCATCAAGAAGATCCGCGACGAGAACGGCAATGCCTCCAACCTGGCTGTGAAGTATCCCAGTATTCCCGTGACCCACTGGACTTCCTGGGGCTTTGAGATGGCAGCTCTTGAGAACGTCGAGTACTTTGACGAGTACAACGACGAGACCAAGGCACTGAATGCCGCCGTCTGCGCCATCCGCAATGAGAACCCCGTGTATCCCGAAGTTGGACCCATCCTCATCGACGATGACGCCGTGACGGATGCCTCCGCCTTCAATATCACCAGCGAGTACTGGCTCATCATCTCCGGCAACAAGCCCGTGGCAGAAATGTTCCAGGATATGAAGACCCGCGCTGAAGCCTACTACGGCCCCGCCACCGAAAAGGTGACCGAGATCGCCGCACAGTATGGCTGGTAATTTCTGATTGTCCCCTCCGGGGCTGCACCCAGGCAAGGGTGCGGCCCCGGATTTTTATCCATGGCGGCCAATCGCCGAACGTGAAGATGTTTTCAGAGAGGGAAAAGAGAGGTACATATGATGACTGATTTACTGCGTGTCCGTCCGGAAAGCCTGAAAGAGGGTCTGATCTGTGCAGGCGAAACTGAATATCGGATGGATGAGACCTTCGGTCCCCGCCTGATCATGCAGGGCGGCAGGGAGATTCCTTTTTCTGAGTGCAGGGCGACTGCAACGGATTTTACCTCAGGCCTTGGCCGCGGTGTCCGCACCACCTATACAGATATTCCCGGCTTCCCGGATGCCATGTTTGAGACGGAAGTGCTCGTGTACGATCAGGACGGGCATGTGGACATGACCTTCTGCATGGTGCGGGCTGCAGGAATGCGCATCAAAGAGGTTCTCTATCCGGCACCGCTGTATACGGACGAAGCGGGCTATGCCGTGGTGAACACCATGCAGGGCCAGCTGATCCCGTCAGATGATCCCATGGAGCGGTGTGCAAGTCTTCCGTTCCAGGGACAGATGTGCTCGGAATCTGCGTACATGCCCTGGTGGGGCGAGGTGACAGACAGGAGCGCCTATCTTGCCTGGGTCAGGTCCCCCTGGGATACAAGGTATGAGATCCATCATCCCGCCCATGGGCCGAACCGGATCTTTGCGTGTCATCTGCCATCCCTTGGAAGAATGCGCTATCAGCGGACGGTGTCGTTCTACTTCCTTCGTGAAGGATCAGACTATGTGGACCTGTGTAAGCTCTACAGGTCTCTTCGGGATGAGGAAGGCAAGGGGATCACACTCCGGGAAAAGAGCATCCGGAATCCGCAGGTCGAGCGGCTGGTCGGCTGCTGCGTCATGCATGTGGCCGGAAAGACGCATGTGACGCCGGACTCGCGGTACTATGACCATGAGCATCCGGAGAAAAACGATGCGCTGGTGCCCTTCAGTCACTGGGAGGAGCGGGCACGGAAGCTCCATGACCTGGGCATCGAGCGGCTCTATCTCCATCAGGACGGCTGGGGGCAGCCCGGGTATGACAACCAGCACCCGGACTATCTGCCGCCCTGCCGCGAGCTTGGCGGCTGGGAGGGTATGAAGAAGCTGTCCGATACGCTGGGCGAGCTCGGGTATCTCTTTGGCATTCATGATCAGTACCGGGATTATTACCTGGATGCACCCACCTACAGTGCGGACAATGCCTGCCTGTCACCGGACGGAAGTATCTACGGGCACAGCATCTGGGCGGGCGGAAAACAGAACTATCTGTGTGCAAGCCTTGCCCCTGCCTACGTGAAACGGAACTTTGAGCAGCTCTTTGCCCATGGCATTGCGCTTCAGGCGACCTACCTGGATGTCTTTACCTGCAATGAGGCGGATGAGTGCGACCACCCTCGGCACCGGATGACGAGAAGGGAATACCTGGAACACAGATCTGCCTGCTTTCACTACCTGACATCCAGGGGCATTGCACCGTCCTCCGAGGAGGTCAATGACTGGGCCATGGACAGCCAGGTGTTCTGCCACTGGGCGCCATACCTGAAGGACAGTGCGATTCCGGTGCCGCTGTTCAATCTGGTGTACCACGACTGTGTCATGATCCCATGGAAGATGGAGAAGGATGAATGGGGCATTCCGGAGGGAACCACCGGCTTCCTGCAGTGCCTGCTCAATGGCGGCATGCCCTACATGAGCGATACGCTGGAGGGTGAGGAGCTGGATGAAAACATCCGCCAGGTGAAGGTGGCATCTGAGCTGCACCGGCATGTGGCGATGGAAAGGATGGAGCAGCACAGATTCCTCTCAGATGACAGGAAGGTGCAGGAGACAGTCTATTCAGACGGCACAAGCGTGCGCGTATCCTTCCTGGACAATACCTTTGAGATCACCTATCCGGACGGCAGGGTGGTGAGGAGCATATGAGCACACTTTGGGAAACCGTGCTGACGCTCCCTGCAGCCTCCCTCGGACCTTTAAGTCCGCTCCCGGATCTCAAGAGCACCGGGGATGTCCACGAGAAGATTATCATAGATGAAGAGACGGTGTCTGCGGAGGAAGCCAGGTTCATGGGCTGGGGGCGGATCTCCACCATTTTGCCCTACACGATGCAGGACGGGTATGACCGGACACGGAAAAAACGTGATCTGAAGGCACTGGTCCTTGAAAATGACTTCCTTCGGGCCACCTTTCTTCCGGGACTCGGCGGACGGCTCTGGTCCCTCGAGGACAGGGAACAGGGAAGAGAGCTTCTCCATCGCAATCCGGTCTTTCAGCCGGCCAACCTTGCGCTTCGAAACGCCTGGTTTTCTGGGGGTGTGGAGTGGAACTGCGGGATCATTGGGCATACGCCCTTTACCTGCGATGATGTATGCTGCGAGGAAGTCCACCTCGCAAACGGGACGCCGGTCCTCCGCATGTTTGCCTACGAGCGTGTGCGGCACCTTTTCTACCGTGTGGAAGCATGTCTGCCGGATACATCGAGGGAACTGTACGTCCGGGTGCGCATTGACAATGCCCTGAATGAGGATACGGCCGTCTACTGGTGGAGCAACATGGCTGTGGAGGAGCGGGAGGATATCCGTGTGCTGGTGCCGGCTGAGAAGGCGTTTCGCTACGGGTATGGCGGGAAGCTCAGCAAGGTGCCGGTGCCCTGTATGGATGCGGAGGCAGACAAACTCAGGGGCGATGCGGCACGCCTTGCCAGGGAGCATGGCGGCATACTCCACTGGGACATTTCCCATCCCACGTGTCTTCCCCAGAGCATGGATTTCTTCTTCGATGTTCCCGATGGCGTTCAGCCCTATATTGCGGCCGTGGACAGGGATGGACGGGGCATTCTCCAGACTTCCACAGATGAGCTGCGCGGGCGGAAGCTCTTTGCTTGGGGTATGGGACGGGGCGGACGGCACTGGCAGACGTTTCTTTCTCAGAAAGGCAGCCGGTACATGGAGCTGCAGGCCGGGCTGGCAAGGACCCAGCTGGAGCACCTGCCGATGAAAGCGGGATCGAGCATCTCGTGGCTTGAAAGCTACAGTGCACTTGCACTTGACCCGGAGCTTGCACAGTCCCCTGACTGGGATACAGCCACAGGAGCCGTTCAGAGGGAGCTTGAAGACAGGCACAGCCGGGAAAACCTGCAGGCCATGCATGAGCGGATGACCAGGGAGCTGGACGGACAGACGGGAAAGATTCTCCACAGGAGCGAGGGGTTTATCCTCTGCGAAAGGGCAATCTACGGGGATGAATTTGATACGTTCGGCCTGAACCTTTCTGCATGGGCAAAGACCCATGAAACGGACATGTGGGAGAAGCTTGCAAATGAGGGTATATTCCCGGATCCGGATCCCATGACGCTGCCAGGAAGCTATCAGGTAGGACAGGTGTGGGAGAAAGCCCTGCAGGATGCGGTGGACGATGGCCGGGCGGACGGCTGGTTTGCCCGCTATCACCTGGGTGTCATGGCACATGCCCGGGGAGACCTTCAGAAGGCGCAGGCAGAATACACTCGGTCCATTCAGCTTTCCGAAAACCCATGGGCCCTTCGCTGCCTTGCCCTGGCAGAACCTCTTAAGGCACCAGAACTTCTCATCAGGGCAGCCCGTCTTGTGCCGCTTCGAGGCCTGGCACTCGAAACCATGGAGGCGCTCTTGCAAGCGGGCCGCTTTGAGGATATGCTTACGTTCCATGATGGCCTTCCGGAAAAGCTCAAAGACGACGGAAGAGTCAAGACATACCACGCGCTTGCCCTGATGCGCTGCCAGAGATGCGATGAAGCCGAGCAGGCGCTCAGGGGAGAGATCACGCTGACGGATGTGAGGGAGGGGAATACGCTCCTCACGGATCTCTGGTTTGAACTGTGGGCCATACGGAAATACGGCCATGCAGATGAAGCGGGGATCCTGGAAGCACAGGCGCAGGCAGAGGTACCTGAGCATCTGGATTTTCGGATGCTGTAGACACATTTCACAGGAGGTATTTTTCATGAATCGACCACTGACAGTAGCTGTTGCGGGCTGCGGATCCCGCGGGCAGGACACATATTCCAAAATTCTCATGAACATGCCCGACAAGGCCAGAATTGTGGCATGTGCCGACATTGATCCCGAAAAGCTGGCGGGCATGCGGGCACTGACAGGCATTGACGAGAGTGCATGCTATGCCTCTGCCGAGGACATGCTGAAGGAGCCGAAGCTGGCTGACCTGATGCTCATCTGTACGCCGGACCGGTGCCACTATCCGGAGGCCAAGGAAGCCATTCTCAAGGGATACGATCTGCTTCTTGAAAAGCCCATCGCGACGGATGCAAAGGAGTGCGAGGAACTGCGGGATCTGGCCGTACAGCACGGCCGGAAGGTGGCCGTGTGCCATGTGCTTCGCTACACGGCATTCTACCAGAAGATCCGGGAGCTGATCCGGGATGGCGCCGTGGGACAGGTGGTCAATGTCCAGGCTATGGAGCGCGTGGGATACTGGCACCAGGCCCACAGCTTTGTGAGAGGCAACTGGAGAAACAGCGACCTTTCCTCCTGCATGATCCTTCAGAAGTGCTGCCATGACATGGACATCATTCTGTGGCTGGTGGACGAGCACTGCAAACGGGTCTCTTCCTTTGGCGGGCTCAGCCTGTTCAGGGAGGAGATGGCGCCTGAGGGAAGTGCCGAGCGGTGCCTTGACTGCAGCGTGGGGGACACCTGCCCCTACAATGCGGCAACATTCTACATTGAACAGTTCCGCAAGACCGGGGATGACTGGCCCCAGAATGTGGTGGCCTTTGAACCTACCGAGGAAAAACTGCTCCATGCCCTGCGCCACGGCCCGTATGGGCGGTGCGTCTATCACTGCGACAACAATGTGGTGGACCATCAGGTGGTGAATCTGGAACTGGAGAGCGGTGCGACGGTGAATTTCACCATGACAGCGTTCAATTCCCACGGCGGGCGGTATATCCGCATCGGCGGAACCATGGGCGAAATCTACGGCGATATGAAGGAAAATGTGATCCGCGTCATGCGCTATGGGAAAGACGATGAGGTCATCGACGTGAGGACACTGACGGATGACTTCTCCGGACATGGCGGCGGAGATGTTCGGCTGGTACGTGAATTCATCGGGCTCGTGCGCGGTGAGATGGATCAGAGCCCGACCCTGACATCCATCGAACGGTCCGTGGAAAGCCACCTGGTAGCACTCCTGGCCGAGCAGTCCAGGCTGCAGGACGGGAAGGTCATGGAGCTGTGATGAGCAGCTTTCCCGAAATACCCGAGAGATCTTCGCCCCTGCGGCTCTGGTACATGTACCGGGAGACGGTCTGCACCGTGATCGATGTGGACGACGGATCCCGAAAGGTTCGGGTGACCAATCTCCAGGAGCACCCGCTGTACCGTGCCTTCGGTGTGAATGAATGCCCCAGCTACGAAGACTACCTGGAGTTTCTGGAATCCAGATGCTTTCCGCGCACGCGGGATAAGATGGAACTGGAGCTGCAGTATCTGGGCTTGTCAGCATATGACCCCATCGAGATCATCGGGAAGACGGAGGGGCGCATGGCGGGGGATGAGTTCTGGATCAGAATGGAGACAGATACGTGATTGAACTCTTTAGCCTCAGGGACCGTGCATCCTCCGCAGGGAACCAGATGAAGTTCAGGTCCGGGAATCTGTGGTACAAGGTCGACTTCCTCGGGTACGAGGGTCTTTCAGAGTACGTGATCTCATCCCTCCTGAGCTTCTCGAACCTGTGTCATGGGGAGTATGTGAACTATGAGCTTACGGAGATCAGCCGCGAAGGAGAAAGCTGGAACGGCTGCGTCAGCGAGGACTTCACCGGCGGCTGGCAGCTGATCACCCTGGACCGGCTCTTCCAGCAGATGCTGGGCTATGGCGTGAACCAAATGTATCTTGAGGAACCTGACCACAGGCGGCGGCTGCAGCTGGTGGTGGAATCTACGGTCGGCCTCACCGGGATCCGGGATTTCGGTGCATACATGAGCCGTATGCTGACCATCGATGCCCTCTTCCTGAACGAGGACCGGCACGCGCAGAATATCGCTCTTCTGATGAGTCCCACAGGCACATACAAGCCGGCACCGCTCTTCGATCACGGTGCCGGCCTTCTCTCGGATACGACCCTGGACTATCCCATGGAAGGGAACATTTTTGATCAGATCAGATGCGCGAAATCCCGATCCTTCTGTCAGGACTTTGATGAGCAGGTGGATCTTGCGGAGGAACTCTATGGGCAGCACTTGAAGTTTGCCTTTACACGCCGAGATGTGGAGGAAATCCTGGATCGTGCCGTCCAGTACCCGGAGAGTGTCAGACACCGGGTTCTTGAGATCATCCTGCAGAGGCGATCCAAATACAGGTACCTCTTTCCATGATACAACCTCGGGTACAAAACCAAGATGAATCGAGATGACGACATGACGCCACGCAAAACCGTGGTCTACCATGATCCCCTGAAGGACGATTTTGCACGAACGGTCTTCCACGCAGAGGGTCTTCCCGAGAATTTCCGATACATTCATGACAGGCGTTCCTGGCGTGCTTTCGCCACGGTCCTCTGGTGCGTCGCACTCCCGCTGGTATTCATCATCAACTATGGATTCTACGGCATGCGCGTGAAAAACCGGAAAGCACTGAAGAAAGTGAAGCGGGAAGGGGGCGGCTGGTTCCTCTACGGAAATCACAGCCATGGCTTTCCCAATGCCACCATGCCGTCACTCCTGGCGTTCCCGAAGCGGGCCTATGTCCTCGCAAACCCGGATGCCCTGGCGCTGCCTGTCCTGAAGACGGTGACACAGATGCTCGGTGCCTTCCCTGTACCTTTCACAGTCTCGGAGCACCGGGCCTTTCTTCGGGCCATGGACAAGCGGCTTCAGGAGGAGGGCGCCTTTGCCGTGTATCCCGAGGCGCACATCTGGCCCTACTATACGGGCGTGCGCCCGTTTCCGGATACGTCCTTTGCCTATCCCGTGCGGTATCAGAAGCCGGTCATAGCATGCTCCGTCACCTACAGAAAGCGCCTGCTCCCGTTTCTTCCGCCGGCCCTGACGCTGCATCTTTCCGATCCGATCTATCCTGATGCTGAAAAGCCGGTGGGCGAGGCAAGAAAGCAGCTCCACCGGGCGGTCTATGACTTTCTGACGGAGCATGCCAGAGAGAATGAGGTAGAATATTATCGGTACGTGCAGGCGGATGATCCGACGCACTCCATGGAGGAAACAACATGATTTTTGATGGCCTGAAGTTTCACAATGTGGCCGAGATGGTGCCGGATGGGGACGGGCATCTGCTCTACCGTCTGCCAAAGGACATGGCGGAAAAGATGAATACCGGGATCCGTGACAGAACGGCCTTCATGTGTTCCGGCGTGGAGATCCGTTTTCGCCTACAGTCCGAACGCGTCACGCTGCACCTGAAGGCCAGGCCTGCAGAGGAAGCACAGACGGCGCTCATCTACTTCGGAACCTATCCCGGCGGGTGGCAGTTTTCTACGAAAACCATCGGCACGGAGGATACCGCGATCACCATCGAGTATCCGCAGAGCATACGGGAACTGGAGCAGGAGGCAAAGAAGAACGAAGCTGCCTTTTCACCGTACCTCGTGCGCCTACTTCTGCCCTATGGTGTGATCTCCTACCTTGGCAAGGAGGGGGAAACACTGCCGCCACAGGAGGGAGATGAACCGGCCCTCACGCTGCTCAGCTATGGTTCCTCCATCACCCACGGGAGTCTTGGCCTGGTGCCTACCTCTACCTATGCCTTTGAGATGGCATCAGGACTCCGACTGGATACGCTCAATCAGGGATATGCCGGCAGCGCGCACATGGAGAAGGAGATGGCGGAATACCTGTGCAGCCGCAGGGACTGGCATGTATGCACGCTGGAGATGGGCGTCAACATGCTGGGCACGGAACTGAACAGCGAGCAGTACGAACGCCGGATCGCAGAATTTCTGGAAATCATGAAGCAGGACGGAAGACCGCTGTTTGCCACCGACATCTTTACCTTCCGCGGAGATAGCGGGCGGGCAGAAGAATTCCGTGCCATCGTGAAGCGGCAGACGAAACGGCTCGGCATCTGTTACACACCCGGCATTGAGCTGCTCAGGGAAGTGGAGTACGTCTCCGCGGACAACGTCCATCCCACATGGGAAGGTCAGATGACCATTGCCCGGCGGTGGGGAAAGGTGATCCGGGAAAACTTGAGTGAGCGCGTGACCAGACAGAATCAGTTCTGAAAGCAAAAAACATCCCCCGAACCCGGCACAATCGTGCCAGGGTGCGGGGGATGCGCTATGTCAGGGACTGTGTGAGGTTCAGCGCCGGATCAGGTGCACCGTCTCCATGAAGGCGGCGGCCTCCTTCTTTGCGGCCTTCGGAACACCCCAGGAGAGCTCATCCAGGTGCTTTGTGCACACATCGCTCAGGGGATCGGTGGCGAGAGTGTAGAGTGTGGGGCACATCTCCTTCATCCTCTGAGCAGCGTTCTCACACTCGACAAGGTCCAGAATGAGGCTGTGCCGATCAAAGGGATGGAGGTAATCCCGGGCAGGTGTGTACCTGAGATGCCACCGCTCGCCACGGACGGTCGCATGAAGCCCTTCCGGGTGATCCGGCGGGATGATCACGGCCTCGGCACCCTCGGGCACGACGGCGTCCATCTCCACCTGTCCGTCGTCCAGAATGGCCCAGGAGACCTCGAAGCGACCGCAGGGGGAGTCGTAGGTCATGGCGCTTCTCCGGATCCTCCCATTCACCTTCGGCGCGATCTCGGCCCTTCGCCAGCCCGGAGACAGACACCTGAGGCCCATCACGTGCTCGTAGACGGCTGAACACACGGCGCCGTAGGCGTAGTGATTGAAGCTGTTCATGCCTGTGTCGGACACGGTGCCATCCGGGAGCATACTGTTCCATCGCTCCCAGATGGTGGTGGCGCCCATGCGGACCTCGTAGAGCCACCCGGGGAAGTCCTCCCGGAGGAGCAGCCGGCAGGCGTCATCCACCATGCCCGCCTCGAACATGGTGGAGATCATGAGCGGAGCCCCGGTGAAGCCACAGCGGATGCGGTAGCCGTCAAGCCGCAGCCGGTTCCGGAAGTCCTGCACCATGATGTCTCGCTTTCGATACAGCCCGTGCCGGAGCGCCAGAATGTAGCCGGTCTGTGTGTCCACGCTCAGATGCCCGTACTCGGTCACATAGGTCCGCATGAGGGCACCGCGGATGTCTTGGGCGAGTGTCCGGTAACGATCTGCGTCCTCGGTCAGGCCCAGCGCTTCCGCGGCATTCCCCGTGAGGGACACGCTGGAATAGTAGTAGACACCCTGGATGTAGGCGGAGCTGGTACCGCCGAAGACGCTCTTCTCCGTGATTCCGTCCTGCGAGAGCCAGTCACCGAAGGTGAAGGCGTCAAAGATCACGTGGGTGCCGCCGAGGCGAAGGTCATCCCGGATCAGGACCTCGGTGTAGTCGTGCATCAGGGGATAGGCTTCGCGCAGGAGCTCCAGGTCGCCCGAGGCCATGTAGACCTCCCACGGGATGATGGTTCCCGCGTCTGCCCAGACGGCGCCCCCGGGACCTGCCTCCCCGCGAAGGGACGGCACGTACATGGGAAGGTTCCCGGCATAGTAGCGCACCTGCTCCTCACGCATGTCCCGGAGAAACTTCCGGTAGAAATCCCGGCAGTCGCACAGAAAGCATGCGGTCCTTGCAAAGACCTGGGCATCGCCGAGCCAGCCCAGGCGCTCGTCGCGCTGCGGGCAGTCGGTGGGCACGTCGAGGAAGTTGCTGCGAAGGCTCCAGCGGGCGTTCTCGAGGAGCCGGTTGAGGAGCGCGTGATCCGTAGAGCAGGAAAGCGTCTCCCTGAGAGAGGAACTCAGCACCACGCCCGTAAAGTCATCCTCATGCACGGGTTCATCGCAGGTGATGCGCGCATAGCGGAAACCGTAGAAGCAGAACCATGGCTCCACCGTCTTCTCGCGCCCGTCCGAGGTGTAGCGGTACTCGCTCTTTGCGGTCAAAAGGTTCTCCCGGTAGAAGCACCCCTCCTGCAGAACCTCGCCCGTCTGGATGAGCATGCTCTTTCCCTTTGGCAGGAAGTTCCGAAAGCGGATGATGCCTGCAAAGTTCTGCTGAAAGTCCAGGACGGTTTCGCCCCGCGGGGTGATGATCAGCTTCGGCTTTAATAGGCCGATCTCCCGGATCGGCGGGGACACCGGCGCCTCCAGATGGTAGCTGTCCTGAATGTACCTGCATGGAACGGTTTCTGTGCATGAAACCGTATCGTCCCTGTGCTCTCCGTCGTAGAGCTCGCTCATGGTGATGACACTCCTGCGGGCTCTCCATGATTCGTCGGTCTCCAGCACGGTGGTGCTGCCGCTCGCATGCTCCAGCGTGAGCTGCGCGCCCAGCACATACCTGTGTCCCCAGTGGTCCGGATCCCCGCTGTTCGGACCGAGCCTGCTCATGCACCAGCCCTTTCCGAGGGTCACGCAGAGCTCATTGGAGGATGCCAGAAGATCCGTCACGTCATAGGTGTAGACGCGAAGGTAGGCGTCGTAGTCATTGAAGCCGGGCGTCAGGTAGTCCTGTCCCACCCGCTGTCCGTTGATCTCGCAGCGGAAGACGCCAAGGCCTGTGACGGTGAGCGTGGCCTTCAGGACGTCCCGGGCCTCAAAGCGGCGGAAAAACTGCGGGTACTCGAGGAACGTTTGTGTGGTGATCAGGGGCAGCGCGTAAGACATATAGACCGCTTCTTTCAGGCATTTTGTGTTAGAATAGGGCAATATCTGTGATGTCGTTCCGATGCCAGCCCTGGGAGAGGGCCCACCGGAGGAGCTCACCGCGGGTCATGCCGTGTGCATCGAGGTCATTTTCATCGTTCCATTCGTCATCATCCAGGTTAATGCCGATATCGTCGTATTCCAGTTTATCGTCTTGATTGCGGTCGGGATCATAGAGGTCGCTCCTCTCAAAGAGCACGACGTCCGGGTCCAGATGGAGGCGCCGGAGGACCTGGATATACCCGGGGACATTTCCGCAGTCCTCGATCAGCATATCGCCGTCTCTGGCGATCAGGACAGGTATGCGCCGGCGCCGTGCCTTCTCGATCGCTTTATCCAGCTCTTCCTTTGAGATGATGCCTTCCTCTACAAGATCGGAACAGCCCATGCTTGCCGTGATGGAAAATTGCCAGTTATCACCGAAATCGTAGACGTACTTGAGCATATCGGCAAAGGGTCTGATGCGGATCTGCTGTTGATTTCTCAGGGCGTCCTGAATCTGTGCATGGGTCACGATCTGCGGGTGCACCAGCCCTCTGACCGAGTGCACCTTTCTGCCTTCCTCATCGTATGGCAGGTAATCGGAGGCGGGTGCCAGGACATCGCCGATTCTCAGCCGCTCGATCAGGCCGGTGATGTTCTCGCGAACGGCAGTGAGGCCGTCCCGGAGTGACATATCGCCCAGACGGACCTTTTGCTTGCTCATGGCATCGGGATCGTCCGGCTTGCAGTAAATGAATTTGCCATCAAAGACCTGGGACGGATCTCTCACATACTTGACATACTCGCCCCTCCCCGGCAGATCGTCGATCCAGAAGGCCGGCGTGAAGGAACCGAGAAGATACTGCAGGAGGTCATCCCCCTTGCGCAGATCTTCGTTCTTTTTTTCATGAAGCCTGGTCAGCACATAGTACTCGTCATCGGGGTCTGGCCTGTGGTAGGTGGATGCATCATACCTGTCTTCTTCTTCATATTCTTCTTTGTCCTCATCCAGATCGTGGTAATCGTCCAGAATGTTACCACAGTATTCGTAGGGCCCGGTGTACTGCTCCTGAAGCCATTCAGTGAAGCTGCCGCCATAGAATCTCGGGGCGTATAGATCAGATTCTGTTTCATTGTCCTGTCCGAAGGCCACGCCGCGAAGGTTCAGGAGATTTTCCATCCTGTCCTCCGTCAGGGCCATCATGTCTTCTGCAAAAATCTCAAACCGATGACGATGGGACTCCTGGAATCCGAGCGCCCGCTGCAGCACAAAGTGCAGGAAGCGAAGCGGTATGTTCCTGGGAACGATGATGTCCCTCGTGATTGTGCGGCCGCGCTCGACGCATGCGTACCTGCGGAGTTCCTTTTCCTCTTCGCGGGAAACCCCGCCGAGGGAAACGTGGAGTCTCATAAGGCCGCTCGGCAGGATGTGCTGGCCCATTTTTCTGCTGATCTTTTCCGTGCTCATGGTGCCCTCCTGTGATTTTTGCGATGGAAAGCGTTTGATTCAGTCGAGATTCGTCTCCGGCAGGCTGTCCGGGTCCTCCGGATCTGCCACGTGGGCCCAGGCATGCACCTGGTTCCATGCGACTGTGAACCCGGCGCCATGGGAGCAGAAGACGGAATCCGGCGTGTGCTCCGTGTCTGCAAGCGGTGCGTATCCGATCTCCTCCACCACCTTCTCCTGCTTTTCCACCGGCGCATCGTGGTCCATCCAGATGCGGAGAGATCCGAGGCCGCGGGTCAGGCGTGAGAAGTCTTCCTGCCATGCAGCAAAACGGGCGATGGGCGCCGTTCCGGAGAGAATCGCGTGGGGCCCGGAGAAGACCGGGGGATTGAGGTCCGTGGTGAGGGGCATCAGGGTGCCGAGGACGGTCTGTCCCATGTCGGAAGGCACCTGGATCTCAAACCCGCACCAGGGCTCCAGCAGCACGCTCTCTGCCTGCATGAGCGCGTTTCGGATGGCACGGTAGGTGGCCTGCCGGAAGTCGCCGCCTTCAGTGTGCTTGAGGTGGGCACGGCCGGAGAGAAGCTCCACCACGACATCTGTCAGCGGGGCACCGGTGAGGACACCTTTGTGCTCCCGCTCCAGGACGTGGGTCCGGATGAGACGCTGCCAGTTGAGGGTCAGGTCGTCCACGTGGGCAAGCGAACGGAAGGTGATGCCGCTGCCGGGTTTCCCGGGAAGCAGGCGAAGGTGAACCTCCGCGTAGTGTCTCAGGGGCTCGTAGTGTCCGATCCCGATGACCGGGCTCTTCACCGTCTCCCTGTACATGACCCGGGCGGGCCCGAAGGAGATGGGCAGATGGAAGCGGCGCTGCATGCTCTCCTGGAGCACATCCAGCTGAATGCGGCCCATCATGCGGATGACCATGCGATCGCCCGTGACGGACACGTGCAGGGAGGGCTCCTCCTCACCGAGGATATTGAGGGCCCGGCTCACCGTGTGGGCATCCGTGTCCTTGGTATCAAAGAGGACCTGGGCGGACATCATGGGGTCGGTCCGAAGCTGCACGGGCGCCGCCGGGCCGATGGCGCTCCCCGGGAGCACCGGCTCCGGAAACGGGAGGGCAACCAGCTCGCCCGGCGCTGCCTCCTGAAGCTGCGTGTACTTTTCGCCGGTATACCGGCGAAGCTGGCTCACCTTGATTTCATTTCCGGAGGGAAGCGTCAGGGTGTCCCGGACCCTGAGGCTGCCGGACAGGCTGCGCATGTGACAGATGCGCAGCCCGGTATCCTCGTGCGTCACGCGGAAGACGCGGGCGGAGAATTCAGGCACATCGGAAAGCTTTGGCTGCACGAGCTCATTCAGGATCCCGAGAAAGCTGTCGACACCATCGCCCGTGAGGCCGGAGCCTGCGCAGACGGGGATGCAGGCGCGGCGCATGAACATCTCCCGGAGGGCATCCAGGTAGGGTGCCTCGGTCAGGTCGCCCGAGAGAAACATCTCGGCCACGTTCTCCGGTGCCGCATCCATGCAGGCGATGTCCTCGAGGCACGGGGAGATGCTGCCGTTTGTCTGCCAGGCCCGAAGATCCAGGATGTCTCCCGTGAGCCTCTTCCGGATATCCCGGATGGCGCCCTCCGGGTCTGCATCCTTCCGGTCGCATTTGCTCAGAAAGATGATGGTCGGCACCCGGTAGGACTCCAGGAGCCGGAAGAGCGTCATGGTATGCGGCTGCACGAAGTCGACGGATGAAATGAGCAGCACGGCGGCATCCATGACGCTCATCATGCGCTCGGTCTCCGTGGAAAAATCTGCGTGCCCCGGCGTGTCGAGCCAGAAGATCGTATCATCACCGAAGGGGAAGACCGCCTGGCCCGCAAAGATGGTGATGCCACGCGCCCGCTCCATGGGATCCGTGTCCAGAAAGCTGTCGCCGTGGTCCACCTGGCCTTTCTTCTGGAGAACGCCGCAGCTGAAGAGCACCTGTTCGGAAAACGTGGTCTTTCCTGCGTCCACGTGCGCCAGAATGCCGATGGTCTTGTTCATGGATACACCTACAATCACAAAACGTACGTAAAATACGTATAGTACGCAATTATATCGGGATGTTCACATCCCTCAGAAGCCAGATGACGTCATGATGGGAAACGGCGTGGAGGCGTCGCCCATGTCTTTCTGCCTGTTCAGCTCCTCAAAAGCAAGAAGGGCTTTCTTTCGCGCGATGCCGCCGGCGTATCCCGTGAGCGCACCGGTGGAGGCGATGATGCGGTGGCAGGGGATGATGATGGAGATGGGATTGCGGGATATGGCGTTGCCCACGGCACGGGTACAGTCGCCCTCTGACACGTGGCAGTGCTCCAGGGCCTCCGCGATCTCGCCGTAGGTCGCGGTCTTCCCGTAGGGAACGGCCTGCAGAAGGGTCCAGACGGCCTTCTGAAAGGGTGTGCCCGACAGGTGGATTGCCGGCATGAAGGATGGAATCTCTCCACTGAAGTAGGTGCGAAGCCATCTCTCTGCCTCCTGAAAGAGGTCCGATGATGTATTTCCGAGATCCTCCACGTCACCTTTGATGCCGGCCCGATCATACCTCTGGCCGTCATACCACAAGCCCGTGAGGGCTTCTCCGTCGCTTCCGAGGGTCAGGGGTCCAAGCGGGGATGCCATGTGAAAGAGATAATACATCTGTGTTCGCCTCCATGTGTCTTCTGCCTGTCAGTATATCATCGGGGCAGGGGGCGCGCAATGCAAAACAGATTGGACCTCAGGGGTCCACTTTTTCTGAAATTGGGCGTGTACAATCTCACTTGTCATGAGACATGACGAAAAATGCGAGATTCACGGAGGAAATACACCATGAAGGCAACATCAAACAGGCGTTACAGGATCCTTGACTGCAAGTGGGACATGACGAGAGGCGGTTATGCCTGTGGTCCCGTGCCGGCGAGCATCGCGGCGACGGTCCAATATGATGACGGGGACGAGCAGGGATGGCTGCACTTCGTGGAGGTGGACGGCGTCCTGAACACATTCCTGTCCCCGGAGGATATGCATGATCTGATCGTGGAGGAAGACTACTCTGATGAGGATCTCAGGCTGATTAATTCTCGTCTTATCCGGGAATTTGGCGGAATCCCCCTTGGCGATGGAGAATATGAACGCCTCTACGAAGGCCTCCGGCACTCGAAGAACGAGTCCCTGAACGGTGTGCTGCGCCTTTTGCTGGCACTGCTCGCGGAGGAGGAAGAGGTGGCGGACGAGCTGTGCGAGGCGGCGAAGGGAAAGTTTGCCGACGAGATCGAGATCCCCATCACCGAGGGTGAGAGCGACTACCTTGATGGCATTGATGAGGACTTGGATGAGGATATGGATGAGCAATGAGCTACATACCGTTCTGGATTCCGATGGTGTCGACACTTTTCTTCCGTGTCCTGATGGGACTTTGCGTTCGCAGCATCGAGAAGATCGGGGATGACCCGGGAAGGCTCATGGATGAGGCTCACGGCATGGAGCTGTTCGCCGTGTATGTGCTGGTGATCAGGTTTCTTCCGGTGCTCATCGTGAAGAAGGCGCTGCTTATCTACATGGCTCTCGCGGCAGGATGGGAGATCATTCCTCTGCTGGCGTGCCTTACGGCCTTCGGGGAAAAGCTTCCCTCGGCCCTCCCGCTGACGCTCTCAAGGCTGTGTGCATTTCTCGGCATGGCCATCCCGGTCCTTTGGGCCTGGCCGGTTGTCTTCTGACGGGCAGCGGGAAGCAAGCTGTCTGTCCAGTCCTCGCTCATCTCCCAGAAAGGGAGGGCGAGGACTTTTTACGTCTGGACGATGCAGGGGATGCATCGTTTGCATGGATGAGACGCAAAGCTGACCGAGCATAGCGACCCCCCTGGTTCGAGGCAGGTAATGGTACACCACAAAACTCTTAAAGGGCAGGGATTGTCTTGGCTCTGGAACGAAGTCTGGAGAGACCGTGTGGTCGATGTCTTGGTTGCTTTTCGAAAACGCTCCGGGTGATCGGTTCGGTCAGAAGGGGGGAATCACAATCTGGCCGACAAAGTTGAAAATGTTCTCCACCGTATGCTTGTGGTGTCATCGGGCTTCCGTGATCTGTTAGCTGATTCTGCCTTAAGGGATGGATTGGCTTATCCAAGGACAGTGCAACCGCAGGTTCGCGCAAGGTTTCGTTTGTGAAGTTCGCCCTTTTTTCATTGTCTGTGCGACAAACAATGATATAATTGAATCATCCCTTTGGTTTCGGGAAATGTATGGGGGTGTTGGACAATGCGGATGCTATTTGAAATGGATAAGCATGATTATGATGATTGCACCCATTTTTTCGTTCGTAACTCAGCAAGAAGCATAATCATCCGCAATGGCAAGGTTGCCATGATCCACAGTCTGAAATACGATTACTTCAAGTTTCCTGGCGGCGGCATCGAGCAAGGAGAAGAACCTGTGGACGCCATGATTCGGGAGACTCGTGAAGAATCAGGTATGATTGTCATTCCAGAAACGATTCAGGAATATGGATATGTTCACAGAATCCAGAAGAGCGATAGCGATCCGACAGAAGCCTTTGTTCAGGACAACTACTATTATATCTGTGATGCCAAGGAAACTGTTGTTTCGCAAGAGCTTGATGATTATGAGGCAAAAGAAAGCTATTCGCTGGAATTTATCGATCCACATGACGCAATTCAGAAAAACCGTAATGTTTCCCAAAGTCCATATAACCAGGTGATGTTTGAACGCGAAGCGAAGGTACTCGAACAATTGATTTCAGAGGGCTATTTTCGATAGTCTATCTTCATAGGGTTTTTAACTCCTGCCAAGCAGTTCGATTCTGTTTCTTCCACCAGGAAGGCTTTTGAAATATCGATCCTTCAATGATGTTCCTGTGATATTATTGCACAGTAACGAAACCTCTTTGGTAAAAGATATCATTTCGACACAGAAATTGGCGTAGAGGTGCGGTATGGAAGAAAGAGCCATGCATACGACGAGACCTTTCATGTCCGGCAGAAGTCAGGCGATTCGTATTCCACGGGATTATTGCCTTGAGGATACATAGTTCGTGGTCAATCAGATCGGAAATACGCTGGTCATCACGCCGAAGGCATTGGGATTCGAGGAGGAATGGATGGTGAGTAAAGAACTGTCGGAAATGACGCTCGAAGAATTGTGGGAGTTATTTCCAATCTTCCTTGTGCAGCCCAATCATCAATGGAAAGAGTATTACAGGGAGATAGAAGCTGAAATCACTGACCTTTTGACAGGCTATCCCGTGAAACGAATCAGCCACATCGGAAGTACGGCGATCCATGGCATATGGGCCAAGAACATTGTTGACGTGATGGTGGAGATTCTTGAAAGTGACATGGAGGAAGCTGCGCGAGCTTTGGAACGGAATGGTTTTCTTAGAATGTCCAATAAAAATGGGCGAATCTCACTCAACAAGGGATACACAAAAGAGGGCTTTGCGGATAAGGTTTATCACATTCATCTTCGATATGCGGGAGACAATGATGAATTGTATTTCCGTGATTTTCTCAATGAGCATCCTCAGGTCGCAAAGGAATATGAAGCATTAAAGCTGAACCTGTGGAAGAGATATGAGCATGACAGAGATGCCTATACTGAAGCAAAAACTGATTTTGTCCGCAGATGGACAACAGAAGCCCGTGCGATATATGGCGATCGATACTGACAATTCCGGTAAACCGTCTGATTCCAGAGCAGCTGCAGATCGCCTCGATGCGGGATCATTGACCATGCTTATATGAGGAAAGAAAACTTCCTGAAACATGCGGTTCATCTTGCGAACAGGCTCTTATCATGGTAGCATGCATGCGCACGAACAGAAGTTACTTTCAGGGGCAAAAGGCATGTGCCTCCAGCCCCATTGGATGCATTCATAAAATGAACAACTGGAAGGACACTGTATGCAGCTACATGAACTGAAACCGGGCCAGTCGGCAACGATTC
>JAFUBA010000008.1 GCA_017460395.1 Clostridia bacterium
CATGGTGATCGGCACCGGCAACAGCGCCATGGACTGCGCAAGGACCGCCGTGCGGCAGGGCGCAAGGTACGTATCCTGCGTGAACCTGACTGATACCCTCACGGCCAGCCAGTACGAGAGCAGCTATGCAAAGCTGGAGGGTGTGGACTTCATCTACAACAAGTGCACCATGGAGATCCGGGAGGACGGCGTGATTCTCGCCGACAGCGAGATCGATGCGGACGGCCGCGTGAAGCCTGTGAAGGGTACCGAGAAGCTCTATCCCTGCACGGGGGTCATCATCGCGGTAAGCCAGGGCGCGGAGAGCAACCTGGTCAGCTCGACCAAAGGCATCGACACCAGCGGCAGCGGGCTTCTGACCGTGGACGAGGACGGCCATACCTCCAGGCCCGGCGTGTTCGCCGCGGGCGATGCGACCAGCGGTGCCAGGACAGTGGTGGAGGCTGTGGCCAACGGCAAGCGGGTGGCGGAGGCCATGCATGAGTACATGCAGTCCCTGTCCATGCCCGTGACCACGGACTATCCGGACGTGGAGGTCGTGAAGGTGGCGGATGCCTCGGCGCAGGCGGAGCAGCCCATCTGAAGGTGAATTTAACACAAAACAGCGAGGCAGACACGGATTGTGTCTGCCTCGCGCATATTTCCGGGACTTTGATGACGGTCGCCCGGCATACCGGGCGAAGCACCATCGCGCAATCTCTGCGATCAGGCTTTCCGGAAGCTCTTCCTTGTCGCCGGGACAGAGTCCGATGTGATGTTTGGAGGCGGCAAAGTGGATCAGGTTTCTGCCATCCCGGCAGGTCGGCATCGACCAGGAGATCCGCTCCTGTGCATCGGGGATGGCCTCGCGGATGACGGACCTCGGCCGCAGGGACGTCTCCTTCGCGGCGATGTACTCGTCCACCGACTACGGCTTTGTGCAGTCGTGGTCCTGGCTGGCATTCCGGAAGCTTCTTCCGCAATTAGGGCACGTTCAGGACATGGTGAATCATCCATAGGAATAACGCACACTCTGCATGGGACGTATCGTACAGACAGCACATATAAAACACACCAGCTGCATGACACAGATGAGATGTGTTATGCAGCTGGTGTGTATAATACAGTAATTCCGGCAGACTCAGGCGTTCTCCATCAGGCGCTGCGCTTCCCGCAGGATGCTGACCGACGGGGCGGGGATCCGGCCAAGGGCGTCAGGCCCCACATTCAGGAGATAGTTGATCCCGAGCTGTCCCAGGTGCCGCCTGTTCTCAAAGATGGTTTCCGGCGACTTCCAGTTCTGGTCGTAGGCGGAGAAGCCCCAGGTGTCGTTCAGCGTACCGCAGCACTCGTAGAGTCCGTTGGGGCTCGGCTTGAAGCCGTTGCAGTCCTTCGGATCAAAGGCCACATCCCCCTCCGGGATGGTCTCCGGGATCTCGTTATCCCCGAGGGACACATAGTCGTACACGCCGTTCCCGAGCCTTGAGTTGATGAGGCAGCCCGGCTGGTAGTGCTTCACCATGTCGTAGAGGATCTGACTCTGCTCAGGCCTCAGCGTCATCGGCACGTCGAACCAGATGAGGCACAGTTTCCCATAGCCGGTGAGGATCTCCTCCATCTGCGGGAGGATCTTCCCCTCAAAGCAGCGGTCATAGTTCTTGCTCTTCTCATACGGGAAGTCCCAGCTGTTATCCCAGGAGACCCCGCTGCAGGACAGGTGGTTTGAAGTGTATCCTCCCCCATCCTTTTCGTGCCAGTCAAGGTCCTGGGAGTAGTAGAGACCGAGCTTCAGGCCGTACTTCTGGCAGGCCTCCGCCATCTCCCCGATCACATCCCTGTGAAAGGGCGTCGCGTCCACCACGTTGAAGGAATCGGCCCTGGAGCGGAAGAGGGCGAAGCCGTCGTGGTGCTTTGAGGTGATCACGATGTACTTCATGCCGCAGTCCCTGGCCAGGCGCACCCAGGCATCCGCGTCAAAGAAGATGGGATGGAAGATGCCCGCAAGGCGCTCGTAGGTGGCCTTCGGGATGGCGAAACGGGACTGGATCCACTCGCTGTATGGGCGTGCGATCTGTCCCTGCCACTCCCCGCCGAGGATGGAGTAAAGGCCCCAGTGGATCATCATGCCGTATCCCGCATCGCGAAACCACGTCTGTTCGGGCGTGAGTGCCGGCGTCATTCGGGTCGCCTCCTTCGCAACTGAAGTCTTACAGATTGTAGAGCTCCGTATACTTGTCCTTCAGGTACTGGACATACACGTTCGGATCGAAGGGATCCACGCCGGAAGATATCAGAACCTGCGGGGAGGTGAAGAACTGGCCGTACTGGTGGACATGCTCCCGCAGCCATGCGGTGATGGGCCGCAGGTCGCCCTTTTCCGCCGCGCCCCATACGTCCACGTCCTTTTCCATATTGTGGAGCATCTGCACGCCGTAGGCGCTGCCGAGGGCGTAGCTGGGGAAGTAGCCGAAGGATGCACCGGACCAGTGGGAGTCCTGCAGGATGCCCTCCCGGTCGCAGGAGGGGGTCACGCCGAGGTAGGTGCGGTAGAGCTCGTTCCAGAGGGCGGGCAGATCCTGCACCTTCACATCCCCGCCGAACATCTTCTTCTCGATCTCATAGCGGATCAGGACGTGGAGGGGATAGGTCAGCTCATCCGCCTCCGTGCGGATGAGGGAGGGCTGGGCCATGTTGATGCCCCGGTACCACTCCTCGGCGGTGACGTCCTTCACCTGCTCAGGGAACAGCTCCTTCACCACCGGGAAGACGGCCCTGGAGAAGGGCAGAGAGCGGCCGATCAGGTTTTCATAGAAGCGGCTCTGGCTCTCGTGGATGCCCATGCTGCCGCCGCCGGCGAGGCGGGTGAACTGATATTCGTCCTTTACCCCCAGCTCATACAGGGCATGCCCGCCCTCGTGGATCACCGAGTACATGGAGGAGGCGGGATCGGTCTCGATGTACTTGGTGGTGATGCGCACGTCCCACTTGTTGACACCGTCCGTGAAGGGGTGCTCGGTTTCGGAGATATTGCAGCAGGCCCGGTCGATGCCCATCATGGCCATCAGGCGGTCAGAAAAATCGCGCTGCAGGTGAATGGGATAGACGCGGTGAAGGAAATCGGTGCGGGGCTGCGGCTTTTCCGAGACCGCATGGATGACGGGCGTCAGCTCCTGACGCAGGAGTTCAAAGAAGGGATCCAGCGTCTTCGTGCCTGTACCCTTTTCGAAGGAATCCAGCAGCACGTCGTAGGCGGGGCGGCTAGAATCCTTGCGCTCCGCAAACGTCTTCTGATAGGCGATGAGCTTCTCCAGAAAGGGGGCGAAGAGGCTGTAGTCGCTCTTCTCCTTGGCATCGTGCCAGACCATGTTGGCCTCGTTGACCAGCTGGGTGTTGGCCATGCACTCTTCCTTGGTGAACAGGATGCTGTCGAGGAGATCCTCCCGGTAGAGTTCCGCCTTGCGGAGGTCTTCGGGCGAGGCGGAATCCTTCTGCTGCAGGACCGTCTCCACGGCCTCGCGGAAAGAGGGGGAAGAAATGGCCTCGTACATGAGGCCGCTCAGGTAGCCCAGCGCCCGGCCGCGGCCCTCATAGGACTGCTTCGGGGCGGCGGTGTCCCCGTCCACGTACAGGACGGACATGGCGTGGCTAAGAGCATAGGAGGTCTCTTCAAAGGAACGGAACTGTTCAAGTGCCTGGGTGAGGTTCATATCATTTTCCTCCTGGGTGTTGAAGTAGATTGATCGGGATTACTCATTCGCTTCCTGTGCCCTGGAATCCTGCTGCCTGGTGTGTCCGGAAATGGGTGTCCACGGATCCCGGAAGATGCAGACGGCCAGGAGCGCGCATCCGATGGTGACGGCGCTGTCCGCCACGTTAAAGACGGCAAAGGACATAAACAGCAGCTCCAGCATGTCGGTGACGGCGCCGAGAAACAGCCGGTCCAGCATGTTGGAGAGGGCGCCGGAGACGATGAGGACGGCGGAGACAATGGCCAGTTTCGACAGCTGAAACCTCCGCAGGATCAGGATGAAGGCGAGGATCACAAGAAGGGACAGGATCCCCAGAAGCCAGCTGTTGCCTGAAAGGAAGCTGAAGGCCATCCCGGTGTTGGTTTCAAAGGTCAGCCCCAGGACGCCCGGGATGAGGATCCTGGGAGATGTGAGACCGCGGGCGAGGTGCTTTGTCCACTGGTCGAGAGCGATGATCCCGAGAGAGAGCAGGATGCAGGCAAAAAGCGAGC
>JAFUBA010000047.1 GCA_017460395.1 Clostridia bacterium
AGATCCGCATGGCGCTCTATGAGGGGACCCCGTCCCAGCTGGGGGAGGAAAAGGGCGAGGGGATGCTTCGGGAGCTTGGGTTTGAGCCCGTCTGCCGCGCCCCCGTGGACGAGCTCCTGGCCATCTACGTGCCCAATATGCGGCCCAACAGGTTTTACCGGGGAACGCAGATGGGCCGCAGCGACATGGAGGGCCTCAGGGACCTCATGGACGCCCTGGATGAGTGCTACTCGTCCTGGATGCGGGACGTGCGGCTCTCCAAGTCCCGCCTCATCGTCCCCGCCGAGTACCTTCGGCGCAAGAACCTATTCCGGGACGGGGCGGTGACGTATGAGTTTGACGAGGACGTGGAGACCCTGGTGGCCCTGGACATGGATCCTGACAGGGCCGGGACGGGCATCACGCCGAGCCAGTTCAAGATCAGGACCGACGAGCATGCGAGGACCTGCGACCAGCTGCTGCGCAACATCATCTCCATTGCGGGCTACGCGCCTCAGACCTTCGGGCTGGATATCCGGGGCCAGGCTGAGAGCGGCACGGCGCTGCACATGCGGGAGAAAAAGAGCTATGTGACGCGCAGCAAGAAGGAAAACTACTGGAAGGGCCCCCTGGAGCGGTTTTTGACGGCCATGATTCACCTGGACGAGGCGCTCTACGGGAAGGGCCTGTTTGAGCGTGAGGACCGGGTGACGGCCCTCTTTTCCGACTCCATCGCGCAGGACCTGACCACCATCGCCGGCGCCGTCCGCATGATGCGCGAGGCCAGGGCGGCCTCCCTGGAAACCTGCGTGAGCCTCCTGCACCCCGACTGGGACGCCCGGATGGTGGAGGGCGAGGTGGAAAGGATTCAGAGGGAGGAAGGGGAAGCCCCAGGACAACCAGATAAGATCCAGAAGGAGGAAACAACATGACGGTCACCCTCGAGAAGGAAAAGCTTCAGCGGGTACTTCGGATTTTTGACGTGCTGGACAGTGCGGACGCGCACTTCAAGGCCTGTCAGAACTCCCAGTACCGCACCTTTGTGCGAAGCCAGGTGGGCGCGGACAACACGCGGCGCCTTGTGGAGGAGCTGGAAGCCCTCCTGAAGGCGGATGCAAAGGCACACACGGTTACCGCATAAGACAGGGATGCCCCATGGGCCGCATGCGCCGACGCGCTGGGCGAGAGCCAGCATAAAAGCTCAAAGCGGCGGGCCCGGGAAGGGAATCCTTCAGACGACAGACAAGGAGGAACACATGGAGATTCAGGAACTCAGGGACGCCCTCGGGGAGGACCTGTACGAGAAGGCCCAGGCGGCCCTCAGGGACGTCGAGCACCTGCGGGTCATCAGCACACAGGACGGGAAGTGGATCCCCAAGAGCCGCTTCGACGAGGCGCGGCAGGCGGGGCGCGAGATGCAGAAGACCATCGACGACATGACCGGGCAGATGGGCGACATGCAGGGAAAGCTGGAGAAGGCAGAGGCACGGGGCCGCGGATTCGAGGAGGAAATCCGTGCCCTCAAAAAGGCCGCCGAGGAGAAGGAGGCCAAGATGCTTCTGCTCACAGAGGACGTGACGGGGCGGGATCAGCAGCTGGAGATGCTCCAGAAGAGCATCCTCGAAAAGGACGGGAGCATTGAGGCGCTTCAGAAGGCCGTGCAGGAGGGCGAGGAGAGAATGGCCGCCATGGTGCGGGATCAGCAGATCCGGGACGCCATCAGAAAATCCGGCGCCCGGGATTCGGACCTGATCTTCCGCCTCATTGACCTTTCCGCCCTTCAGATGGATGGCGGAAAGCTCAAGGGGATCCAGGAGCAGCTGGACGCGCTTCGCAAAAGCAGCCCCTACCTCTTTGGCCGGGACCACCCACAGAGGGGCGGCTACGCCGGTGGCGAGGAGAAGAAGACCGAGCAGAAAGGGACCTTCAACGAGGTGAACGCCGCCATCCGCGCCGCCTTCGGGCGCTGAAGCCCAAGCCAAACAGACACACGAAACCATTGAGATGAGAAAGGAAGAACAACATGGCAATCATTGACCGCACCGGGGCAGACATCCTGATCCCCGAGGAGAATTCCAGAGAGATCGTGCAGCTGGTGCCCCAGTATTCCACCGTCATGCGGCAGATGCGCCGCCTGCCGGACATGGGCAGCAGGACGAGGATGATTCCCGTCCTCTCCGCCCTTCCCATGAGCTACTTTGTGGACGGCGACATCGGCTACAAGCGCACCACGGCCCAGGCCTGGGAGAACGTGAAGCTCTACGCCGAGGAGATCGCCTGCATCGTGCCCATTCCCCAGGCCGTCCTGGACGACTCGGACTACGATATCTGGGCAAACGTCCTGCCGAGGCTGACGGAGGCCATCGGGGCAACCTTCGACAGGGCCGTGCTCTTCGGGCACAATAAGCCCGCCAACTTCCCCGAGGGCCTGGTGCCGGGCGCCATCCGGGCCGGGAACGTCGTCATGCACGACCCCGCCGGCTCCCTCTACCAGGAGATCCTGGGGGACGGCGGCGTCGCCTCCCTCGTGGAGGAGGACGGCTTCGTGCCCACCGGCTACATTGCCCACATCACCATGAAGGGCAAGCTGCGCGGCACGGTGGACGGCAACGGTCTCCCGATCTTCGGCCGCGTGACGCCCCAGCAGCAGGCCATGACCACGATGCCGAGCATGGGCGAATTGGACTCCTGCCCCGTGATCTTCCCCAAGACGGAGATCATGGACGCGGACACGGCGCTGCTCCTTGGCGGCGACTGGTCCGTGCCCGTCTGGGCGATCCGCACCGACATCACCACCAAGCTCCTGACCGAGGCCGTCATCCAGGATCCCAACACCATGCAGATCGTGTATAACCTGGCCCAGCAGGACATGGTGGCCCTCAGGTGCGTCTTCCGCGCCGGCTGGGTGCTGCCCAATCCCGTGAACCGTCTGAACATGGACCGGGAGTCCCGCTATCCCTTCGCCGTGCTGACGCCGCCCGTCTAAGTATTATCTGCCTGCAGGGGCCCTGAGTCCCTGCGGGTTTTATTGTGCCAGAAAGGAGTCACACATGAAGATTGAGATCACGAGCCGGGTGCCGCAGATCACCCACGTCCTCATGCCGGGACAGATCCTGGACTGCCCGGAGGGCTATGCCAGGAAGCTGATCCGCCATGGCAAGGCGAGGGCGGCGGACGCAGGGGCCGGGGCAGAAGCGCCGGAGGAGCCATCTGACGCACCCGAGGCCCCGGAGGAAAGTGAAAAGTCCATGGAGGAAATCATGGAGGAGGCCCACAGGATGGGCGAGGAGGCCCCAAAGCCCAAGCGCCGCGCGCCGGCGCCGAAAAAGGCGTAAGGCCGGAGGGAAAACGTCATGCCCAGGAGCATCGATGCATGGACCATGGAGAAGACAAGACACAGGCTCCTGGCCTTCATCTTTCCAAATACGCCGGGAAGTCCCATGGAGCTGGAGGCCCTCGAGGAGGCCGCCTTCTGCCAGGCGGAATACGAGCTTGAAAAGGCGGAGGCGATGGGCGGGATCCCGGAGGGGGTCAAGGGGGTCAAGATCGGGCACTTCTCGGTGGATGTGGAGAGCGGGAGCGGCACGATTTCGCGCAGGACCATATCGCCGGCCGCCTACGGGATCCTCCTCGGCGCCGGCCTCCTCTACCGGGGCGTGGGCAGGGATGCATGCGGCCCAGAGCGGATCGAGACGGGACCCTTCCCGCCGCCCCCCGCCCGGCCGGCAGCCCCGCCCCTTCCCTGGGGCCCGCCGCCCCTGAAGGCGGGGGTCAGACGGCGCGGGGTCCA
>JAFUBA010000048.1 GCA_017460395.1 Clostridia bacterium
GAACGTCGTGAGACAGTTCGGTCCCTATCCATCGTGGGCGTAGGAGTCATGAGAGGAGCTGTTCCTAGTACGAGAGGACCGGAATGGACGCACCACTGGTGCAACTGTTGTCGTGCCAACGGCACAGCAGGGAAGCGAAGTGCGGACGGGATAAACGCTGAAGGCATCTAAGCGTGAAGCCCACCTCAAGAAGAAGACTCCCATTCGAAAGAAGTAAGACCCCTGGAGGACTACCAGGAGATAGGTCATCGGTGGAAGCGCAGTAATGTGTGTAGCCTGATGATACTAATCGGTCGAGGGCTTGATTTCAGCGCTTGATCGAAGGTTGTGAAAGCGACCTGAGAAGAGACTAATTGGTAAGACACAAACAAGGTCAGAAGAATCATTCATGTATGCAGCTGTGAGGGTGCAGAGCACACTCAAAACTTTCCGGTGGTTATGACGAAGGGGTTCCACCTGTTCCCATCCCGAACACAGAAGTTAAGCCCTTCAGTGCCGAAAGTACTTGGCTGGAGACGGCCCGGGAGGATAGGTCACTGCCGGATTCCATGAAAGCCTGCTTGAAAGAGCAGGTTTTTTTGTAATAAAATATCACCACTCTTCGTTTAAGAGGTGATTGTATGCCCAAGCGTTGCAGAGCATGCCTTCTGGTATGTACGTTCCTGTTTTGTTTGCTGATTTCAGGTGTCTCATCATCAATTGGTGAGGATGAAGTATCTTTTGTTTTTGAGTACACACCTGACGTTGAAATCGAACTGTATGATTATCCTGTTATGGAGTATGAGTTTCAGGGAAATAAGATCATGCGTCGATATGACAGTGACACGCTGAAGTTTACAATCGAACGGTTTCTCATCGGGAGAAACACCTGTTATCTGACAAAGGTCTGGATGAAGGAACCGGGAAGACAGATTAAAAAGGAAAACGCGCAGTGGGGAAAACATCTTGCTCTTCCTGAAACACTTGCAAAACGAATCGACCAGGTAGCACTCGTCATCAATGGCAGTGGTTATATCAGTCCTGTGTATCCAGAAATCCCGGATGATTATCCCGGGGAAAGTAAAGATTACTTCTATACTTCCTACGGGAGTCTCGCTATTACGGATGGCACCATTTTGAGAGCATTGGATGGAGTAAGTTATACAGGGCTGACTTTGGAAGAAGACGGCTTACACATGTATGTTGATGAAGAGATTCCATTGATCCTTCTTAATCAACCTACGCAGACATGGTCATTCTACGACAAATGTGCACTGATTCAAAACCATGAAAGTATTGTGGACAGAACGTGGGATTTTGCCAATCACAAAGCAACGCGGACGATCATCGCAAAGGTCAATCGCAATAATTATCTGATCCTGACCGCTACCAACAGCCGCGGGATTATGCTGACATCCGCTACAGACTTTCTTCTGGAAACTTTCGATCCGGAGTGGGCATTCAATCTCGATGGCGGCCCCTCATCAGCGCTGCTTGCACGAAAACCCACCCAGAGTAAAGTGACTCGTGTTTTTGGCGGTGAAAAGAAGGATTTCGATATCATGGGCTTTATCGAGCTGACAGGTGAATGACAGATTTATACACGCGCATAATGAAAGTATGTTCATAGACTCATAGGTGCGAAAAATCATCCTCTTGACAAGAAAAACATATGATTTTTATAATGTTGCGGTTTGCCTCGGTGTACCTGACGAAAGTCTTATTTATTGAAAGCAACGGAGGTTGTGCATGCTGCCGGCAAGGGATTCAAAGGAATTCGCAGATCTGCTGCACGAGCAGGTGGAAAAGAGAAGAACATTTGCCATCATTTCCCATCCTGACGCAGGAAAAACGACACTGACAGAAAAATTGCTGCTGTACGGTGGAGCGATCCGATCTGCAGGGTCTGTCAAGGCAAGAAAAAGTGATCGTCATGCGACCTCTGACTGGATGGATATCGAGAAGCAGCGCGGTATTTCTGTAACGTCGTCTGCAATGCAGTTTGAATTTGACGGATATCGCATCAATATTCTGGATACACCTGGCCACCAGGACTTTTCAGAAGATACATATCGTGTGCTGGTAGCAGCTGATTCAGCGGTCATGCTCATTGACGCAGCAAAGGGTGTGGAGGCGCAGACGATCAAGCTGTTCAAGGTCTGCCGGATGCGTCACATTCCCATCTTTACCTTTGTCAATAAGATGGACCGCGCAGCCAAGGATCCCTTTGCTCTCATGGAAGAAATTGAACAGGTTCTGGGCATCAGATCCTGCCCGATTAACTGGCCCATCGGCGTGGACGGTGACTTTCAGGGTGTGTACCACCGTGACACCAGAATGGTGGAACTGTATGAAGGCGGGGAGCACGGCGCAAAAGTCGTAGAGAAAAAGGATATTTCCATCGATGATCCCAAGCTTTCCGAAGTTCTTGAGGACAGCTATGTGGAACGTCTGCATGATGAAATTGAGTTGCTGGACGTGGCAGGGGATCCCCTGGAGATGGACAAGGTGGAGAATGGTGAGCTGACTCCTCTGTTCTTTGGTTCTGCAATCACCAATTTCGGTGTAGAACCATTTCTGGAAAGATTCCTTCAGTTTACAACCCCGCCCCTTTCCAGGGAGAGTGACCAGGGTCTGGTTCAGCCGGAAAACCCCTATTTTTCGGGCTTCATCTTTAAAATTCAGGCGAACATGAACCCTGCGCACAGGGATCGTCTGGCATTCATGCGTATCGTCAGCGGTGCCTTCGAAAAAGGCATGGAAGTATGGCACAGCGGCACAGGAAAGCAGGTTGCCTTAAAACAGCCCCAGCAGTTTATGTCAGATGAGCGCGAGGCTGTGGAGGAAGCATGGGCGGGAGACATTATCGGCCTGTTTGATCCTGGCATCTATCAGCTGGGAGATACACTGTCCAGCGGCCCCAAGATGCACTATGAAAATATACCTGTCTTTGCGCCGGAGCATTTTAACCGGGTCCGTCCCAAGGACAGCATGAAGCGAAAGCAGTTCCAGAAGGGTATCACCCAGCTATCCGAGGAAGGTGCCATTCAGACGTTCATTCGCACCGAGACAGGAAAGGAAGAATTCCTGGTTGGTGTCGTGGGTGTACTTCAGTTCGAAGTGCTGGAACATCGCCTGAAGACAGAGTATCAGGTGGACATCGTCATGGAATCCCAGCCCTTCCACTATGTCAGATGGATTGTGAATACGCCAAAGCCGGTCGAAAATCTGAAACTGACTTCGACCTCCGGCAGGGCAAAGGACAGTCGCGGTCGAGATGTGCTCCTGTTTGAAAACGAATGGAGTATCCGACTGGCCTGTGAAAACAATGAAGGCCTGGAGCTGACAGATACTGCCACCAGAAATGCAGAGTGATTGCCAGATTTGCTGTGCTTCAGTTTTTGAGTCAAGAATAAGAGAGGAAATAATCGCATGATTCGTGAGGATATTCGGAATATTGCCATCATTGCCCACGTTGACCACGGTAAGACAACCCTGGTTGACCAGATGTTGAAGCAGGGCGGTGTTTTTCACGAGAATCAGCAGACGGTGGACCGTGTGATGGACTCCAATGCCATTGAACGTGAGCGCGGCATCACGATTCTCAGTAAAAATACAGCTGTGCACTATCAGGGTCATAAGATCAATATTGTGGATACGCCCGGTCATGCGGACTTTGGCGGAGAAGTGGAACGCGTGCTCAAGATGGTGGATGGCGTGCTGCTTCTGGTGGACAGCTTCGAAGGTCCCATGCCTCAGACCCGGTTTGTGCTGAAAAAGGCACTTGAATTGAAGCTCAAGGTGCTCATTGTGATCAACAAGGTGGACAGGCCGGATGCCAGGTGCGAGGAGGTTGTCGGAGAGATCCTGGATCTGCTGATTGATCTTGAAGCAGATGAAAGCTATCTGGATAACCCGATCCTGTATGTATCTGCAAGAAAGGGAACGGCCACACTGAACCTTGAACAGGAAGGTACAGACCTGAGACCTCTGTTTAATGCGATTCTCGAGTATATCCCTGCTCCCCAGGGCGATCCGGACGGCCCTGCACAGGTGCTCATCTCCACCATCGATTACAGCGAGTATGTCGGCCGTATCGGCGTAGGCCGTGTGGTTCGCGGCAAATTCTCAGAAGGTATGATGGTGGTTCACACCAACGTGGAAACGGGTATCACCAGTCCCCAGTGGCGCCTGAGCGGTCTGTTCCAGTATGACGGTCTCAAGAGGATTGCTGCAAAGGAAGTCGGTATGGGCGACATTGTGGCCATGACCGGCATGGAGGATATTTCGATCGGCGATACGGTCTGCGATCCTTCCTGTGTGGAGGGTCTGCCCTTTGTCAAGATCTCAGAGCCGACGGTCACCATGACCTTCTCCGTCAATGACAGTCCTTTTGCCGGACGGGAAGGAGATTACGTCACAAGCCGTCATCTCCGTGCCCGTCTTATGCGGGAGCTTCAGACGGACGTTTCACTGAGGGTCAATGAGACGGATTCCACCGATGCCTTTGAGGTATGCGGCAGAGGTGAACTGCATCTGTCCATTCTCATTGAGAATATGAGAAGACAGGGATATGAGTTCGCCGTTTCCAAGCCGAAAGTCATCTATAAGGTGATTGATGGCGTCAAATGCGAGCCTATTGAGCGCCTGGTTGTGGACACACCTCAGGCAACCGCTGGTGCCGTGATCGAAAAGATCGGTCGCAGGCGTGGCACGCTGGAGCACATGAGCGGGTTTGAACGGGTTCGCCTGGAATTCCTGGTGCCCTCCAGAGGTCTGTTTGGTTATCGGAGCGAGTTCATGACGGACACAAGAGGCGAGGGAATCATGTCCTCTGTGTTTGAAAAGTACGAACCTGTCCGCGGGGATATCCCCCATCGCAATGTCGGTGCGCTGGTGGCTCACGAGACAGGCACCAGCAATTCATATGGCCTGTTCTATGCACAGGACAGGGGCACGCTGTTTATCGGCGCTGGCATTGAAGTGTACGAGGGCATGATCGTAGGCCAGAACGCAAGGCCTGGCGATCTGGTCGTCAATGTGTGCAAACAGAAACATGTGACCAACATGCGAAATGCTTCCGCCTCAGAGGATGCACTTCGTCTGGTCTCGGTGCACCCGCTCTCCCTGGAAGAATGTCTGGAGTTCATCGATGATGATGAGCTTCTGGAAATCACACCGAAGAATCTGAGAATGAGAAAGAGAATTCTCAGTGCCGGGGACCGTTCAAGACAGTGGCGCCATCAGAACAACTGAGGCTTGAGGAGGATCCAGGATCTGGATCCTCTTTTTCTGTTGTGACGCCGGACCAGATTGGGCATGATTGTGAAGGCCCTGAAAAGCGTCTATAATGCAGACATTCGCGACAGATCGGCTATGAATACCGAGGGGAGAGATGATCTTTGACGGCAGAAATACTCTGTGTCGGCACAGAACTTCTGATGGGCCAGGTGCTGAATACGAACGCGCAGTTCCTGTCAAAGCGGCTTTGTGCGCTGGGGATCCGGCAGTATCACCAGCAGGTGGTGGGAGACAATGAAGAACGTCTGGAGAAGGCATACCGTCTGGCACTCTCCCGCGCGGACGTGGTGATTACATCCGGAGGGCTCGGCCCGACGGTGGATGATATCACCAAACGTGTGGCAGCCAGGGTTGCAGGAAAAGAGCTGGTGCTTCGGGACGAAGCAAAAGAACATGTGGAGCGCTGGTTTCATGCGTTTCACAAGGAGATGACAGCAAACAATCTGAGCCAGGCCATGTTTACGTCAGACTCCATCTTGTTGCCCAATGCCCACGGCACGGCACCGGGTGCCATCGTGCCGATGGATGAAAAAGGTGAAAAGATCGTCATCCATCTCCCGGGACCACCGATTGAACTGCAGCCCATGTTTCTCAGTGAGGTGGAGCCATATCTCAGAAGCAGGTCTTCCTCCATACTGTGCAGCCGCTATATCCGCATCTTTGGCATGGGTGAATCGGAGGTGGATATGCGCCTTGCTGATCTGGAAATTGGGCAGAATCCTACCCTCAGCCCGTACTGCTCCCTCGGCGAGGTACAACTGAGGGCGACGGCAGAAGCGGACATGGAGGAGCATGCGGAGGAGATCCTGACGCCACTCGTAGAAGAGATCAGAAAGCGCCTGGGCGATGTGATCTATGATATCCGTCGGGATGAGGGCGGGAGCCTGGCGCTCTCATGCATGCAGGAACTGAAAAGCAGGGGCATGACGGTCGCCGCATACGATGCAATGACATGCGGCCTGTTTGGCAGCGCGCTCATGGAAGATGAAAAGGGAAAACAAGTGTTTCGCGGAAGCCGGATCGTCACAGATGTTGAGGGTCTGTCCCAGGAGCAGCAGGAACGGGAGGCCGAGGGCGTCCGGAGGGAATTTCAGGCAGATGTAGGTCTTTGCATCACACAGAACTCAGACGGCGATGCCATGCTTTTCATGACAGATGGAAGGTCGTGTGAGCATATGGACATTCATCTCACCGGATCCTGGCTGCGGAGAAGAGAACTGTGCGTGAAGCATGCCCTGCACCAGGTGAGAAGATTCATCCATAGGGGCGAATGATCGCATTGATTCGACATCTTTCCGGGAAGAAAAAGCCATTATAAGAGAACTTCATCAAAAAGGAGGCGACGAAGACCATCATGACGAAACTCAAACGTATGGTGCTCTTCGGCGCCTTCATTGTGTGTATGAATCTGTGGATTGGGCTGTCTGAGGCCGAGGGGATGAACCGTGCCCTTCTTATTGGATGCGATCATTTCATGACACAGGAGGATACCTATCCATCCAGCGAGAACAACGTGGTGGAGATGGCGGAGGCTCTGGACGGCGGTGCACTGAACCTGGAAAACCTGGTGACCAGAAGAAATGGTGTCTCATCGCCTGCAGCTTTGCGGGAGATGATCCAGGAGGCCTTCTATGGCGCCACCGAGGAGGATGTCAGCTACTTTTATATCAGCACACACGGGCTCTGGTCACCCGGCGAGCCTACGCAGAGCATGACACTGCTCCTGTCCGACGGGATCCGGGAGGGCGGCATCACAGCCGGCCAGCTGAAGGAACTGTTCGATGAGGTGCCGGGCACAAAGGTCCTGATTGTGGATGCCTGTCATGCCGGGGCGATGATCGGGAAAGGCATCCGCAGCGGCCTTGAGCATGTGTTTCAGGGAGAGGAATATAAGATTCTCTGCTCCTGCGGTGGAGCGGAGGAGAGCTGGTTCTGGTCCGGAAAGGGCCGGGAGGATGGTGAGATTGCAGGGGAAGGATATTTTTCCGGCGCACTGTCTTCGGGGATTTCCATCCGCTCCGGCTATGCGGCTGACCTGAACGGGGATGGTCTGATCACGCTCTCGGAGATCCGCGCCTACCTTCGTGATCAGCACGGCGCCAGCACGGTGCAGACATACCCGGAGGAGGACGATTTCGTCTTTTTTTCCTACGATCCGGAGGGCGCCAAGGGCCGACTGACCGGAGATGTGGGACATATCTTCTTTGAGGACAGCGTGCTGAACAGCCAGCGGCAGGAAATTTCCTTTTCATTCACGGTCTATCACACGGTCCGTCTGGCATATCAGCTGGTCTATCACCGGGGTGGCCGGTGGGACTTTGAGCGGGCCAGGCTCTGGTACGATACCGGGGAAGGTTTCGGGGGCATCGGCGATACGGCAGGCTATCTGTCCCCGGGACTCAAGAGCAGAACACTCTCCCTCGATGCTGAGTCGCTCCGAGGCTATGGGTATGTGCTTTTCCAGATGCTGGGTGTCTCAGATGACAGACTCTCCGTCATTTCATCCCATGTGATCTGTGTGCCGCCCGTGTCCGGGGATCCGAAACTATCGGTGCACACATCATCTTCCTTTTCGCCAGGGACAGGACAGGAGATGACGGCGGAGATCGATCACATCTTTCCCATGGAGCTGACCGTCACGGTGGTATCGGAGAGCGGGGAAACCGTATGTCGTCTTATGTCCCATGCATCCACAAGACCGCAGCAGATGCAGCCGAGGGCGACAACGGTAACGTGGAATGGCAGACGGCAGAATCAGGAAATAGCGGAGAAGGGAACATACCGCTTTATGGTCAGAGGATACGTGGGCGATACCGTGTATGAGGCAGAGTCAGAGCCGTTTGAGCTGCAATAAAAAACCCGAACATGCGTCGGGAGAGGGAGACCGCGGGATGAAGAGAATGGAGATGGCGGAGCTGACCGTGCTCTGCCTTGTGCGGGACGGGGACAGGATTCTTCTGCAGAACAGAGTCAAACAGGACTGGCAGGGTTATACGCTGCCAGGCGGCCACGTGGAGGAAGGAGAATCCTTCGTGGATGCTGTGATTCGGGAGGTCCGGGAGGAGACAGGCCTGAAGATTTGCCATCCAAGACTGGCGGGCGTCAAGCAGTTTCCGACAGACGTACCTTCAGGAAAGGGCAGATACATCGTCTTCCTGTTTGTGGCAGATGAATTCTCCGGGGATCTTCAGTCCTCCGAGGAGGGGGAGATGCGGTGGGTGAAGAGAAGCGATCTCAACGCTCTTTCCACGGTCGATGACTTTGAACAGCTCCTTCAGGTGATGGAGCGGCCGGAGCTGACGGAGTTCCAGTACCTGGTGGATGGGGATGACTGGCGCGTGCGTGTCAGGTAAAAAGACGCTCCAGCAGGATCTTTAGCCCGATGCCGATCAGCACCAGTCCTCCGAAGATTTCTGCCTTTTTCTGATAGCGGCTGCCGAAAAAGTATCCGATATACAGCCCGACAGCGGAGATGACAAAGGTGGTGCACCCGATCAGGATCAGGGCGGGGAGAATGCGGACTTCCATAGCGGCGAAGGCGACGCCGGTGGCCAGGGCATCAATGGATGTCGCCACGGCCAGAGGCAGCATGGTTTTCACGGAGAAGGAATCATTCGCCTCTTCCTCTTCCCCGGACACGGCTTCCCGGATCATGTTGCCCCCGATGAATGCCAGAAGAATGAAGGCAACCCAGGGTGCCACAGAGGAAATGATGGCGGACAGCCCAGTCCCGAGCAGGTAGCCGAGAAGCGGCATGAGCAACTGAAAGCCGCCGAAATAGATACCGACACAGACGGCATGTTTGGGCTTTACGCTCTTTACGGCCAGGCCTTTGCAGATGGAAACAGCAAATGCGTCCATGCTCAGACCGACGGCGATCAGGAAAATCTCCAAAAGGGTCATCGGCATATCCTCCGGGTGATACGTGAAATTTGCTCAGGGGATGCAGATGCCCCTGCATGAAATGAAGCACGGTCTTTTCGTGCAGTGCGGCATTCTAACACAGGCGCTTGATCCCATCAAGGCAAAGGCAGCGTGATACGGATCTGACCAGGTTTTTCCTCGAGGCGCTCGAGCGGTACACGCCGGATGCGCAGGCGGTTGAGACAGAGCCCGAAATCCTCCTGACCTCCGGCGCAGTAGGCGAGGAGCACCGCATCCTCCAGGGACAGGATCGCTGTATAGCAGTATCCGTGGTGGGGATCGTGCTCCAAAATGTCGGGTTCTGACCAGGTAGCACCATCATCCGGGGAGAGGGCATACACGAGCGGCGTCCGCCCCATGGTGATGGGTGCCTGGGGACAGATGTTGTTTACGGGCACGGGGTTCCAGAGAGCGATCAGCCGGCCATCCTGCAGCCTCGCCATGGACATGGGCGAGAGCGGGGAGGTAAAGGGCGAAGGTCTGGGATCCGTCCACTGCAGTCCATCGTCACAGGAGAAAAATTCCATTTGCCGCCCGAGGTCGCATCTCGCCCAGCCATAGAGTACGCCCTCTGACAGTTCTATGACACCGGGCTCCTGAAGGCCGCTTGAAGAGATGACGGGCGGCAGTTCAAGACAGGTGCCCGTCTCCTGCCAGGTGGTGCCGTCATCATCTGAATAGAAGAAGACGGTCCTTGCGGGGGCAAAGAGCAGATGGCCATCCTCGTCCAGTCGGTTTGGGTGGTCTGCAGCGGGAATGATCAGGCGGCCGGAGGACGTGCGGAAAAGTCTGTCGTTATTCACCACAAAGAAACTGGTGCGGCGGTTGACACGGACCGGTTTATCCCATGTTTTTCCACAGTCTGTGGAAACCTGGAAGGCAATGTACATATCCAGCCAGCTTTTCCGCACAAGATACATAAGTCCGATCTGCCCCCGCGGCAGCGAAATCAGAGACACGCTCATGACGTTCATGGCATCATACGTGCTGGCCGATACAATCGTTTGCGGCTCACTCCAGGTGTTGCCACGATCTGTTGAGCGGATCAGGCGGAGGTCTGCCATGGTATGGTCAGCTGCAAGATCGCCAAGAAAGGCGGAGTAGACAAACAGTATCTCGCCGCCTGGGGACAATTCCAGAAAGGATCCTTCGCTGTTTCTGGGATTCCCTTTCTGTGGAATCATGTCGAAAAACATGGTATGCCTCCCGCCTCTCTGAAACAGAATTCGGTGCTATTCACAGCTCATACGGGAAGATTTCGATATTTTCACATCATTTTTCACAGGGTATCTGTGAAAAATGTGAAGAACGCAAGAAAGTAATTCACAGTTTCCACATACAGTCGGTGGAAAAGTGTGGAAAACTATTTCTTCAACAGCCAGTCCAGGACGTGCTGGATGTAGGTGTCCCAGAAAACCCAGTCGTGTGCGCCGGGACCTTCCTCATACGTCAGATCCGCGCCGCGACGCATCATTTCCTCCCGGGCATACTGATTCATGTCGTAGAGAAAATCGCTCAGTCCGACCGACTGATAGAGCTTTGGCTGAAAGCCTTTTTCCACAGCCTGATCGTAGAGAGCAAACAGATCGTGGCGGCTCCCGCGGAGTCTGTTGACACCGCCCTCCACCGCCGCCCCGAAGGCATCCTCCCAGGGGAAGATGTTCTTCTCCGGGTCCAGGTGATCATACATGCCCACAAGGTCCAGGGCACCGGACATGGAGGCTGCCCTGCCGAACACGTCCGGGCGCGTCAGGCCCAGGTACCAGGCACCGTAGCCGCCCATGGAAAAGCCGGCGACGTAGGTTTTCTTCGGATCGGAAGTGACAGGGAAAACGGTGCGGACAAACAGAGGCAGTTCCTCTGTGAAAAACTTCGTGTACATCAGCCCGCTCCTGGTATCCTGGTACAGCTCGTTCCCGGCCGATGCCATGACGCAGGCGATCCCGCGGTCCTGCGCATAGCGCTCAATGTTGGAATAGCGCAGGAATGAAAAGGCATCCCCGTATGCGCCGTGGAGCAGATAGACCACCGGCAGACCGTCCCTGTAGTTGTACTTTCCGCCCTCCTCCATGTCCCGGATGGAGCAGTCGGAGCCTGGGGTGGGGATCAGGACATTGACGGTGATGTTGCTCTTCATGGAAAAACTGTAAAAATGGGTTTCCATCCATGCCATAGGACTGACCTCCTCAAAAATGTATCGAAAGAAAGTACGGGAAAGGTGACTCAATATGAAAGAATTGCGAGAGATGACCATAGGCGAAGTGATCGAGAGCGGGCGACTGGGCAAATTCGGTGAGTATCTGTTCACCTATATGACCGAGGACCATTATGGACGGCAGCTCGCATCCTACGGGTATGAAAAGGCAGGATTTGAAGAAGGATTTCGCCGCATGGAGGAGCTCAGGAGCCAGGGCGAATGTCTGCACATGAAGGTGTACACGGAGCGGGAGCGCAGAAGCTCCTGGGACCGGGAGCAGGTGGAGATCGAATACTTCCCTGCTCTCTCAGATGGCCTGGAAGAGCAAAGGCGGCCGTACGTGCTCATCGTGCCCGGCGGCGGCTTCAACCGGCAGTGGGGCTTTGTGGAGGGACAGGCCATCGCAGCGCGCGCAAACGCCCTGGGACTTGCTGCCTTTGTTTTGTACTACCGCGTCAAGCAGCAGCCGCTGCTGCCCCTGCCCATGGAGGACATGTACCGCGCGATCCAGGTGATTGAGGAGCACGCGGATGAATGGAACCTTCTGCCCGGGTGCTACATGGTGGGCGGGTTTTCGGCAGGCGGCACCATTGCGGGGAGCATCCTGACGGATCACCTTGGCTGGAAGAAGGCCGGTGTCCCAAAGCCCTCCCTGGTGTTCCTCGGCTACACGCCCACCAGGATGGACGAGTTCTACGACCTGTGGAAATCTCTCCCTGAGGACAGCGAGGCCCGGGAAGGTGTGGCCGTCATGCTGAGGCGGGTTGGCGGGCCCCTGTTCTCCGTGAATGATGGGGAGAAGCTCCGGGAGTACCGCCTGATGGATCATCTTCTGGATGCTGATGACGCGCCGAAGGTCTATATGGTAGCCAACGAGGATGACGGCACCGTGCCCGTATCCTGCAGCAGAGCGATGGCTGAGGCCCTGGAGAAAAAGGGCATCCCGGTATGCTGCAGGATTGGGAAGACGGGCGGGCACAGCTTTGGTCTCGGCAACGGGCTCGAAGTGGAAGGCTGGTTTGATGAAGCGGTCCGCCTGTCGGGGCTCGTTTCAATGACGGACGGGAGTCATCAGACAAGCTCTGCTTCGATGGGATAATGGTCTGAGAGGTAGACGCCGCTATGCACATGCTGCCACTTTTCTATGCTGCGGCATGTGAGGTCTCCCCGAAGGAAGATGTAGTCGATGGGCTCCGGGAGATCATGCATGAAGCCGTGATAGGTGTTCCCGATGCCCTCCGTCAGATTCACAAACTCCGGATGCTCTTTGAGATACTGCATCTCATCACTCTCCGGGACACAGTTGAAATCGCCCGCCAGAATGACTGGGGCATCCGGAAAGAAGGCTGTCTCGCGAAGGACGCTGAGGATCTGCTGAAGGGCCAGGAGGCGAGATTTCTGGCCTACGTGGTCCAGATGGGTGTTGATCACGCGAAATACCCTGTTTTCCTGCAGGTCATGGAACAGCGCAATGGATGCAGTCCTCGGACAGTCGCTCTGATCGGGGTAGCGGCTGCCGGGCAGGTAAGGCGTGGGGGAGAGCCAGATGGTCCGAAAATCCATGAGGTTCATCCGGGATGTCCGGTAGGCGATACACACCTGCTCCCCGTCCAGGTGCTCTCCGCGCCCGCACCCGACGATGGAATAACCCTGGAGGGATTCCTTCAGCCATGCGGCCACATGGGGCAGCACTTCCTGGAAGCCGATGATATCCGGCTGTCTTTCGCGGATCACCTGCACAATGAAATCTTTCCTGTATTCAAAATTGTTGATGCCGTCGTGCCCGCAGTCATAGCGGATATTGAAGGTGACGTATTTCATGGGCTCCTCCCTTCAGCGGTAGATGGGCGGGGAGATACAGATGAGCTGCTCAAGATGTGCCTCGCCGTCCGGCGTGGAAAGGTACAGCTTGGGGATCAGGACGGGACCTGCAGGAAAAAGATCCTCCGGCAGATCCAGCGCTTTTTCTTCTGAGATTTCATAGCTCTTCGTCACGTCCCTGCCCCGAAGCGTCATGAGATAGCGGTCTGCAGACACAAATCCAGATTTATGCACGTTTTCAAGGGAGAAATGCCATGTTTCTCCCTTTTTTTCTGCGTGCAGCAGGAGTCCCTTGGATACATAGGTCTGCATGGTTCGGATGGCCCGGGCAAGAGATTCGGCGGGCGTTTCTTCCTCTGTGCAGTCGATATAGGTGGCAAAGTGCATGTGCATGTCCCATCTGCCGTGCAGATCCATCCCGCAGGTGTGGGCCAGGTGCTTTCCCTCCAGGACCAGCTGCTCCCACCAGTCCAGACCCCTTCCATTGACCTCGTGCAGGGGCTCCAGATTATTGAAGACCTCAATGAAATCCACGTGGGAAAAGTCGTGGACGGTCATCTCAAACCGGCACCCTCTTGCAAAGGGCGCACCATACGAAAATGGATGGGCGATGCCAGTGAGGGCGCCTGCTTCCTTGCATGCCTCAAAGAGCTTTTCCGGATGGAAGCGGTCGATGGAGTCCCAGGGGACATACTTTTCCAGATTGAGACACAGGATATGCCCGTAGTAGGTGGTGTATTCCATGCCATAGATGCACTGGATGCCGGAGGGTCGGCTGGAAAGGAGCTCCCGGACCACCCGGTGGCCTGAGATCGTATTGTGATCGGTCAGAGCAAAGACGTCCACCCGGTCTTTTTCCATGTGCTCAATGAGATCAAGACAGGTGAGGGATGCGTCTGAGTGGGTGGTGTGATTGTGCAGTTCAAACCTCTTCAGCATGCAGTTTCCCCCTCCCTTTCGCAGGGCTCCCCCGAGACGCTCAGCGTATAGCGGGTCCGGTCCTTGATGACATTGAAGACCAGCACGGTCACCTTCAGGACTCCCTCAAAGACGGGTGTTGGGATGCAGCCCTCCGTGGCCTCCTCGCCGTCATAGTGCATGTGCCGCTCGGTGAGCTGGCGATGGATGCATCCGATGAAGGTATCATTGAGGGTTAAGAGTGTGTGGATCTCCGTCTTCATGTCCCCGAGAATCACACGCTCCGTCTCCTCACGGGAATAGGTCAGACCGTACTTCTCAAGGCACTGTCTCTGCACATCCGCGATCAGCTCCTCCGACAGGTCCTCCCTGGAAAAACGCTGCTGATCGAAGGTGAAAGCAATGTCCATGCTCCGATAGGGGCGCTCAAGACAGATGGTGTAGGTGATCTGACCCACAAAGTCCCGGTTGACAAGGCCTTCCACATGGTACAGCTGCTCCATGAAAGCATGCCTCATTTCTGTGTGTTTTGCGTGTATGATGTTTTTCATGTGGTTCCGATGCAGCGATTATATCCTGATGGCCAAATGAATTCAACGGGAAGAAATCGGTCTTGATTCACCGGGAGACATCTGCTACAATGGCCGGGAACACAGGAGAGATGAATAAATCTATACAAAATGCCACCAGACTTTACAAAAAAAGATATTGGGTGAGGAACTGTATGAACCTCAGGTTGCAAGCCGGAAACAAGGGGAGCTTTACCGTGATGCAGCTGACGGATTCCCATACGGGGGAGGACGCCGGGAAAAACGCGCGCACCGCGGAACTGATTGAGCAATTGATCGCCTGGGAAAAGCCGGATTTTATTGTCCATACGGGGGATGCGGTGTGGGGCGAGAGAAGCGAGGAGCAGATCCGGGAAGCGCTGTTGCCCCTGTCGGAGTCCGGAATTCCATGGACGTATGTGTTCGGAAACCATGACGCGGAGGCAGCGCACAATAAGGACAGGCTCTTTGAGTGCATCCGGAAAATGCCAAACTGCCGTATGTGGCATGATGAAGGGTCCGGCTCTGACCGCCTCGGCAATCATTACCTGGAGGTATGCAACGGGGCCGGGCAGGTCATGTGGGTCCTGTTCTTTCTGGACTCCGGGGAAATGTACCCGGATCCACGCGTCGGCGGCTATGCTGTGATCGGGAGAGAGCAGATTGACTGGTACCGGCGCGTCTCGGCACGGTATGCATCGGAAAACCCGGGCTATGCTGCCATGCTGTTTCAGCACATTGCTCTCCCCGAATTTCGGGAGATGTGGGAGATGGAGACCACCTACGGCATGAAGCGCGAGGAAGTGTGCTGTCCGAGAATCAACACCGGATTTTTCAGTGCGCTGGTGGAGGACGGGCACGCCAGAGGCGTGTTCGTGGGCCACGACCACACCAATGACTTCTGGGGCACGCGTTTTGGCGTGGCCCTGGGATACGGACGGCAGAGCGGTTACGGCGGCTACAGCGCAGACGACTTCCTGAAGGGCTGCAGAATGTTCCGCCTTTCGTGCGATGAGGGGCAGAAAAAAGCAGCCGTGCCTTCGTTTGAAACCTATCTGAGACTGGAGGACGGGCGGCAGATCACATCTCCCTGGAAGCGGGAGCCGGAATATGTGCGCCACGACCTGTGACAAAATAGAGAACTTGCAGAGGGAGAGCAGTATGCGAAAGGGCAAACAAAATCCATCCGGCATCACCATCCGCACAAAACCGCTGTGGAAGAGGATGCTCTCGTGCTGGCCGCTGTATCTGATGCTGCTTCCGGCCATTGTCTACTATATTCTGATCTGTTATGTCCCCATTGCAGGCAACGTCCTTGCCTTCAAGGATTACTCCTTCCGCAAGGGCATCTGGGGCAGTCCCTGGGTGGGCATGAAGTACTTCAACATGTTCTTTTCCAGCTATGACTGCTGGAGACTAATCCGCAATACCCTGCATATCGGGTTCATCAAATGCATTCTGGAATTCCCCTTCGCGATTCTCCTGGCACTTCTCCTCAATGAGATCCGCGCAGAGAAATTCAAGAAGGTGACGCAGACGATCACCTACCTGCCGCACTTTCTGTCCTCGGTCATTATCGTGACCATGCTGCAGAGAATCCTGGCACCGAATACCGGCGTGCTGAATCAGATCATCAAGGCCCTCGGCGGCGGGGGCGACACGTTCTTTCTCATGCAGTCGGGCTACTTCCACCGGATCCTTTTTACCATGGATATCTGGCGGAACATCGGCTGGGACTCCATCATCTACCTGGCGGCCATCAGCGGGGTGGACCAGGAGCTGTATGAGGCGGCCAGCATGGATGGCTGTAACCGCCTTGGACAGTGCTGGCATGTGACACTGCCAGGGATCCGGGGAACCATTGGCCTGCTGTTCATCATGGGTGTGGGCGGTCTTCTGTCCTCCGGCTTTGAACAGATGTGGCTGCTCCGCACGCCCGGCAACATGGCGGTGGCGGACACCCTGGACGTGTACGTGGTGCGCATCGGTCTTCAGAACGGCCAGTTCGGCTACGCCTCGGCCATCGGCCTGATCCAGGGCCTGGTGGGTCTGGTGCTGGTGGTGGCAACCAACAGCATCAGCAAAAAGTTTACGGAGGTCGCTCTGTGGTGAGCGGCACATGAATTCAGGAAGTTTGGCCAGATACGGCCTCGCACTTCAGTTCCCCAATTTTACAAAAGGAGGTACCCCTATGAAACGTATCCTGTCCCTGGTGCTGTCCCTGCTCATGGTGCTGTCGTGCATGAGCTTTGCGGCGGCGGAAGATCATCCGGATACCTGGATTGCGGACAGAACCATCCGCGTACAGGTCTATGTGGATGACATCGGCTACTCCCTGCCCAAGGATCTCAACGAGACGCCCGTGATGAAGAAGATCACCGAGCTGACCGGCATCAAGCTGGAGATCGGCTATACCCCCGGCGACAGCGACTCCAAGACGCTGGCGGCGCAGCTGGCGGCCGGCAAGATCCCGGATGCCATCTTCTGCTACCTGAACAACTCCACCCGCAAGGAATTCCCGATCCTGCTCAAGGCTGCACGGGAAGGCATGTTTGCGGATGTGACCGAGTTCATGAAGAATTCCAAGGTGTACAAGAAGTACATGGAGGAAGGCTATCTGCCGGGCGATGCCTACACCAACATCACCTTCCGTGATGATCTGGACGGCGCATACATCATGCAGCTGGCGATCCCTGCCGTGGACCGTTCCACCGAATACATCCCGGAGGATGAGTATGTGGGCGGACTGTACATCCAGAAGTCCATTGCGGACGCGCTCGGGGTGGACACCCGCGCCATCAACACCCAGGATCAGCTCTATGATCTTCTGGTGAAGATCAAGGAAGGCGGATTCACTGACGACAACGGCAATCCCGTGTATCCCATCGGACCCAAGTACTGGGGCGGCAGCGTGGACTCCCTGCAGTACCTTGTGACCGGCCTGAACTTCAGCCCGCTCGGCAGCGACTACGGCATGGATGCAGAGGGTCATGTGAAGCATGAAGCCGAGACCGAGTTCGTGTATGAGAAGATCAACTTTGTGCGCAAGCTCCTTGCTGAGGGCCTCATGAACCCCGAGTACTTCACCATGGACGCCACCCGCGCCGAAGAAGTTTCCAAGACCCGCAACAGCGCCATCCTCGGCGATGTGCACAACTATGTGGACATCATCTATGATTCTGATACCTATGTGCCCCTTGGACCGCTGAATGACCGCACCGGAAAGAACCCCGAATACACCTCCGGCAAGGGCGGCTACGGCGCCTGGGCCATCTCTGCGGATGCAGAAAAGCCCGAGGAAATCTTCGCCTTCTTTGACTGGCTGTCCACCTATGAAGGCCAGCTGATCAGCATGTACGGCGTGGAAGGCCTCACCTACAACATGGTGGACGGCAAGCCTGTTTTGACCGATGAAGCCATGGAAAAGCTGAACAGCAACGATCAGGACTGGATGATCAATGAGATCGGTGCCGGCTTCGGCGGCAGCGGCTGCTATTTCTTCGAATTCGCCCTGACGGACCGCGACAACCAGGCCAACTTCGGCGAGTCCCGCCCCGGCGCCACCGGCGGCACGACCTTCGCCCGCGCCGTGGACATTGCCCGCGATTATCCCGTGGAGAAGGTGCTGGTGCCCGGTCTGGACATCTCCGCCTATCTGTCCGACGAGAGCCTGGCCGATGTGAAGGCCAATATGGACCTGCTCAACTATGACGAGATGCTGGTGCAGGCCATGTATGCACAGTCCGACGACGAAGTGACGGCCATCGTGGAATCCTTCCGCCAGCAGCTCAAGTCTGCCGGCATCGACAGGCTCTACGAGCATGTGGAGAAGCTCTATGCAGAGAATCCCTCCGCGGTTCAGATCCTGAAGGTCGACTGAAAAAAAGCAGAAAGCCTATAGCATAGGTGATTCTTCCTGCAGGATGGTTCGGGTCTTCCGGCCATCCTGCAGGATCCCGGCTTGCCGGACACAACAGATAGAACCAAAACGTTTGGGAAGGGAATGGAACGTATGGAGTCTCAGCATCATAAGCCCATGAAGGTCAGATCCACCCCAGCCGACAAGGCGGTGAGCGTGGTGACCTATGTGATCGTCATCGCGCTGTGCCTGGTGATCCTTCTGCCCTGCCTGAACGTTTTGGCTCTGTCCTTCAATGACGGAAAGGACGCAGCCAGGGGCGGCGTATATTTCTTCCCCAGGATGTTCACCCTGATGAACTATAAGGAAGTCTTTCAGGACGGTTCGATCATCTCGGCCTACCGCATCACCCTGGCCAGAACCTTCATCGGTACCTTCCTGAGCCTTGCTGTCACCTCCTTTGCTGCCTTTGCGCTCAACCAGAAGGAACTGCCGGGCAGGGGAATCATCATCTTCGCCATCACCTTCACCATGCTCTTTGGCGGCGGCACGATCCCCACCTATGTGCAGTACAGCCGCCTGGGCCTGATTGACAATTTCTGGGTGTATGTAATCCCAAGCCTTGTGAGCGTCACGTATCTGATCATGATGCGGTCCTTCTTTGACGGCATTCCCTATGAACTGCAGGAGGCGGCCAAACTGGACGGGTGCGGGTACTTCGGGACATTCTTCCGCGTCATGCTGCCGCTGAGCAAGCCGGTGCTGGCCGTGGTGGGCCTCTACACGGCGGTCAATCACTGGAACGACTGGTTCGCGGGCGCCTTCTATATGACCAGCAGCAAGCTCTGGCCCGTGCAGACGGTGCTGCAGCAGATGCTGTCCAGGGCCATGTCTGCCTCCACCCAGCAGACGGAAAATGTGGCCGCGGCCATTGCGGCGAGCCAGAGCTCCGTGACCACGGACAGCCTGAAAATGGCGGCGGTGGTCATCACGACGGCGCCGATCCTGTGCGTGTATCCCTTCGTGCAGAAGTATTTTGCCAAGGGCACGCTGATCGGAGCTGTGAAGGGCTGATGCAGGAAAGAAAAAAGAGGGCATGGCCCTCTTTTTTGCAGAATACACAGGATTGGGAAGATGTGAAAAATGGATCAGTGCACGAGATGGGATATCTATACGATGGGGGATCTGAACGTGGATCTGATTGTCCCCGGGGTCACGCGTCTGCCGCCTCCGGGGACAGAACAGATGATCGATGGGATGGAGACGCACGTGGGCGGCGGCGCGGCCCTTTTTTCCATGGGCTGTGCCACCCTCGGCATGCAGGTTGCCTTTCAGGGGATCGTAGGAAATGACCTGTATGGGACATATCTTCTTGGAAAGATGGAGAAAGCGGGTGTGGACCTTTCCTGCCTTCGAAGGACAGACGAGAGGAATACGGGCATATCCATCAGCTTTACAGACGAGAAGGACCGCTGCTTTGTGACGGACTGGGGCACCAATCATCTGGTGTCGATCCGGGAACTTCAGATGGATCAGGCGAAAAAGGCAAGGCATCTTCATCTGACGGGCTATCACGGGAAAGACCATGACGCCTGGCTGGATGTGCTCACGCGGGCACACGGTGCAGGTCTCAGCGTGTCCCTGGACACGGGCTGGGATCCGGAGGAGCGGTGGTCCGACGGCCTGTTTGAACTGCTGCCCATGACAGATATTCTGCTGATGAATGAGACGGAATGTCTCCACTATACGGGGGCGAAGACGGCCGAGGATGGAGCAGCAATCTTATCCGGGGTGGCCGGGATGGCCGTGATCAAGCTGGGCAAGCGGGGCGCGATGGTCTGCAAAAAGGGACAGATTCTGCACGCACCGGGCTTTCCCATGCGCGCGGTGGACACTACGGGTGCCGGGGATTCCTTCAATGCAGGCTTTGTGAGCTATTATCTTGGCGGGCATCCCCTGCAGGAATGCCTGAGGGCCGGAAACGCCTGCGGAGGACTGAGTGTGACAAGGCGCGGCGGCCATGCAGGCTTTCCTGACAGGGTACTTCTGGAGACGTTCCTTTCATCCCACAGGTGACCCTGGTCACAATCAAGAAAACCAGAAAAGAGGCAGAACATGAAAATCGGAGTCATCGGCGGCGCAGGGGTTCGGACGGTCATCTTCATCAATGGGCTCATCGCCCGGTGCGAGAAGCTGCACATTACGGAGGTTGTGCTCTACGATATCGACAAAGAAAAGCTCGATATCATAGAGAAACTTTGCCGGTATGTGGTAAAGCGCTCCGGCAGCAGCCTTCAGGTGACGGCGGCAGATGAGGCCGTGGGTGCGATCCGGAACATGGACTATGTGGTCACCACCCTTCGTGTGGGCGGCGACCATGCGAGAGTCGTGGACGAGCGGACGGCGCTCGGGCGCGGCGTCATCGGGCAGGAGACCACAGGGGTCGGGGGCTTTTCCATGGCGGTGCGCACCATTCCGGTGCTTCTGGAGTACATGGAGCTGATCCGCCGGGAGGCACCGAATGCCTGGGTCTTCAATTTCACCAATCCCAGCGGGCTGGTCACCCAGGCGCTGTACAGCGCAGGGTACGAGCGGGTGATTGGCATCTGCGATGCGCCGAGCTCCATGAAATACCGGATGGCCGGCTTCCTTGGGGTTTCGGAGGAAGATCTGTATGTGGAATTTTTCGGTCTCAATCACCTGTCATGGATCCGGAGCGTCAGGGTGCGGGGCGAGGACATCACGAAAGCGCTCATCTCAGACGATGCGTTTCTTTCTGGCATCCAGGAGATGGAGATTTTTGACAGGGAGGCCATCCGCGAGACGGGTCTTCTGCCCAATGAATACCTCTATTACTACTATCACCGGGAGCGGGCACTGGAAAACATGCTGCGCAGTCCCATGACGCGGGGTGAAACCATCGAAGCGGTCAACCAGGCCATGTTCCGGGAACTGAAAGCGATGGATATCGACAAAGATCCTGAGGCTGCCCTGCAGGTCTTCCTCTGGGGCATGCAGGAGAGGGAAAACTCCTACATGACCATAGAATCTGCCTCTGCGATCCGGCCGAAGCTGGAGAAGGGCCATCTCCCGATTCCGGAGGGCATGGGCTATGCGGGCGTCATGCTGGACTGCATTGAGGGGCTTCAGCGCGACCAGCCAAAGAGCCTGGTGCTGAGCATTCCCAATCGCGGCGCACTGCCCTTTTTACAGGACGAGGACGTGGTGGAGATGACCTGCTTTGTGTCAGAGGGCGGCATCCGGCCCGTGGGCCAGACAGAGGTTCCTGACATGTGTGAAACCTACATCCGTCTCATCAAGCGCTACGAGCGCCTGACGGTGGAGGCGGTGCGGGAAGGCAGCCGGGAGAAGGCCATTCAGGCCCTGATGATCCATCCCCTGGTGAATTCCTGGTCGCTTGCAAGGGATCTGGTGGACGACTATGAGAAGGCCTACGGCGGAGCCTTTCTCAGGAAGAACTGAGGCGCCGGGGCAGTCAAAAGCAAAATCCAAAATCGGAGAGGATGCAATTGAACTTTACCTTTGACGGAAATCTCACCCGGGATGTCCTGGAAAACTACCTGTCCCGCGCAGCTACGGCAAGCGGCCTGATCGACTCGGATACCCTGGAGGATGATCTGCGGGTGATTGGACGCCTTGGAATCAAGTTTCTCGGGCGTGCCTCCGGCATCTGGTACATGACGGAGGATGACGATCAGCACTTTGAAAGGTCAAAAAGACTGGCAGAGCGGGTGCACCTGCAGGATCCCGAGATCATTATGCAGTCCTGCGTCTTTGAGATTGTGGTGCAGCGCATGGAGGAGGTGCCGATCCCGCCCTATGTCTTTGAGGCTTTCGGAAAAGCGCCGGAAAAGCGCTGCTTTCGGTGGCGTGATGCGGTGATGGAAGGCTTTGTGGATGAGCGGGAGGAGCGGGACCCCGGCAAGCGCGGCGGCATGCCGGATCTCATGCGGGATGAGGCGCGCATGTGGTTTTACTACAGGGCCACGCGCTATATTGACTGCGGGTATGAGGCACTGCACATGGGCCAGGTCCATCTTTACACGGCCCATGACCGGGGCATGAAAAAGACCTATGAGCTCTTTGACATGATCCGTGCGTATGCGGCCCGGCACGCCAGGCGCCACAAGGTGCTCCTCGATGCGCATACCCACGGCGTGAGCGTCAACGGGAAACTGCTGTTTGACTATCACGCGATGCCCTACACGCGCTTTGCCCTGCCGCAGCTGGACGGGCAGAAGCTGGTGCTGGTGAGGGAGGGCTTCAGCGAGGGCGGAGACAATCCCAACGGCTTTTCTGGCCAGGTGATGCCCTACCTCATGGAGTATGACAACTGGGGCGGCAGGGTTGTAGGAGAAAACGAGAACCTGACGCGGGAGGAACTGGCCAGGCGCGACTGGTGGGGGTATGACCAGATCGGATGGTTTGCCAACCAGATGCAGGCGGACCGGGACAGGTTCATCGAGTACACATACCGCTGGACGCAGATCAATAACAGGCATGCATACTTTGAGATTCCCCTCAGAAGAATGCTCAGCGATGCGGCTGTGTGTATGCACAGAGCGGACAGCGGGAAGGAGGAGATGCAGACATCCTACCAGCTGAACCGTGCATCGAAAAAGTGTCCCATGGGCTTTGGTCAGGAGGACGCGGTGGCAGCGTGCTGGGCGGACGGGAACCGGCTGCGGGACACATTTGCCAACCCTGAGCACCTCATCCGGTATGGCGCCCGGGACGAATATGATCCGGAGACCGGGATGAAGCTGCCGGAAAAGGTGGTGGTCTACGGTTCCTTCCAGCCGATGGTGGGGGCTGCGATGTACGATTCCAACAGCGAGATCACCCGGATGTACTATATCGGGGACAACACCTACACCCTGTCGGTGGTGATCCCCTTCGCGGGGAAATACGACTATGGGATCTCCACCTATGGCACCCTCTCGCAGGTGTACACTGTCGACCGCTACCCGAGGAGCGGCTCCGGACCAAAGGCATACTTTGAGACAAAAAGGGACAATACCGTGGTGCGCTTTCGATACCGTTTCATGGACCACATTGTCTCCGTGGACATGGCGGAATAGGCAGGAAGACAGGTTCCCTTTGAAATTGACAGAGAAGGCCTGAGCAGATAGAATCCGGCGCGGGATCAGAAAACAGAAGCGGAGGATATCCCGGATGATTCAGGCATGTCTTTTTGATCTGGACGGGACCCTGGTCAATACCCTCGAGGACATATCGTCTGCCATGAACTATGCGCTCAGGCAGTTTGGCCTGGCAGAATATTCGCAGGATGAGTACCGATATCTTGTGGGGAATGGTGCAAGAAAGCTGGCGGAGCGGGCCGTGCGAATGAGGCAGGACCTGGTGGAGGATGTTCTCAGGTGCTACCAGCACAGATATGAGACGCACAATCTTGTCAGGTCAAGGCCGTACGAAGGGATCCCTGAGATGCTCTCAGACATGAAGCGCAGGGGCTGGAAGCTGGCGGTTCTCTCCAATAAGCCGGACCAGGACACGAAGCACGTGATCAGCCACTATTTCGGGGACGACATCTTCGATCATGTCCAGGGACAGAAAGCCGGCATACCGGTGAAGCCCGATCCGACGGCTGCCCTGCAGATTGCACAGGCGCTGGAGGTGTCCCCGGGAGACATGCTGTATTTTGGGGATACATCGGTGGACATGACGTGCGCTGTGCGCTCTGGTATGCATCCCGTAGGGGTCCTTTGGGGCTTTCGGGAATTGGAGGAGCTCAAAAAGAGCGGGGCAGAGTGGATCCTGAAGACGCCGAAACACTGGGCTCAGGTTACAGATCCCGGTGCCCATGCGCTCTTCTGAAAAAAATCCCGGGATTTTCGTAAAAAGTGGTTGACAGCTTTGAAATGTCCCGCTAAAATCCCGACCGTACCAAGTAGAGGCTTGCCCGCCCCTCACCTTGTGTGGCGAAAGCTGCCGGGTTCATGGCAATCCCTTTTTATGTGCATGACATGCATGAACAGGGAGCGGAACGTGATATTCACGGCGGGTAAGCATGCCCGCCGTTTTTTCTGTCGGCAAAATGGAAATGCATTGGGAGGTGTATCGGTATCGCTTTCGAACTGATGATCAATGAGGAGATTCGCGACCGGGAGGTGCGTCTCATTGATGAGAACGGAGAGCAGCTCGGTGTCATGCTGACGCAGCGTGCAATGGAGCTGGCGGAGGAGAGAGGTCTGGATCTGGCTAAAATCCAGCCGACGGCTAAGCCGCCTGTGTGCAAGCTGCTGGACTATGACAAGTACCGCTACGAGCAGTCGAGGCGGGAGCGCGAAAACCGGAAGAATCAGCGCGTTGTGGACATCAAGGAAGTGCAGTTGTCTGCGACGATCGAGGAGAATGATGTGCTGACGAAAGCCAAGCAGGCCATCAAGTTCCTTGAGGGCGGTGACAAGGTCAAGGTTTCCATTCGTTTCCGCGGCAGACAGATTACCCACTCGGAAATCGGCGCAAAGGTCATGCAGGATTTTGCAGAGCGTTGCAAAGAGGTATCCGTGGTGGAGCGTCGTCCACTGATGGACGGCAGGCACATGATCATGATCCTGGCTCCGAAGGCAGCCAAGGCGAGCTTTGCTGAAAAGAAAGCCGCCCGGGAAGCCAAAAAGAGCGAGGAAAAAGCAAGTGAGGTACAGGAGTAACCGGGCGGGCTGCCGCGCGGTTAACACAAGGAAGGAGGACCACCCCATATGCCTAAGCAGAAAACGCATCGTGGTGCTGCCAAGCGCTTCTCTTTTACCAAGTCTGGTATTGTCAAGCATAAGCAGATGAATGCGAACCATCAGGTTCGTCTGAAGACCACCAAGAGGACCCGTCACCTTCGTGCCGACGGTATCGTTGACAACAAGGCAGAGGCCCGGACGATTCATAAGCTGCTGCCCTACAAATAAGTCCAGTATCTGGCAAGGAGGAGACAAATCATGGCAAGGATTAAGAGAGCAGTCAATGCTCAGAAGAAGCGCCGCAAGGTCATGAAGCTGGCCAAGGGATACTGGGGAGCGAAATCCAAGCAGTATCGCGCAGCGACGGAGCAGGTCCGTCGGTCCCTGCGGTATGCATATATCGGACGCAAGCTGCGCAAGCGTGAGTTCCGTCGTCTGTGGATCAGCAGAATCAATGCTGCGACCCGCCTGAACGGCATGAGCTATTCCGTGTTCATCAATGGTCTGAAGAAGAAGAACATTGAAGTGAACCGCAAGATGCTGGCCGATATGGCTGTGAACGATCCGGCAGGCTTCGCCCAGCTGGTGGCCATCGCCAAGGAAGCATAAGATTCGCCCGGGAACGTGGTTCCCGGGTTTTTCTTTATTCTGGAGATGTGACTCCAAAAAATGACACAGAATTGAAATAATCTGTAACAATTTTGACATGTTTCTTGAGAAGAAGAAGAGCAGCTGCTATACTTCACACGATCGCCTGTCCAAATGACAGATGGCAGGCGGGGAAACGGAGGCATGACAGTGCTGCATCGCGCAGTTCGAAGGATGGCCGTGGTGCTGTGTGTTCTTTTGCTCCTGACGACATCTGCCTTTGCCCGCACGGCCAACGGCAGTCTGTGCTATGGGGATAAGGGTGATGAGGTCCGGCAGCTTCAGGAGGACCTGAAGAAGCTGGGCTATCAGATCGGCACAGTGGACGGGAGCTTTGGCGCATATACAGAGAATGCGGTCCGAAAATTTCAGAAGAAAAATGGTCTCAAGGTGGATGGTCTGGTGGGAGAAAAGACCCTTGCCATGATCTCCTCGCAGGCAAGCGGCGTGCAGACGCAGGTCACGGCCGCGCCGTCCAGCCAGAGCGCGCAGCCCATCGTGGTGAGCGGGCAGGCAACAACGACCACCTCCACTTCCGGCAGCTCCTATTTTCAGGGAAACTATTCTACCATCCGTCCGGGCGATAAGGGCAGCCGGGTGACGCTTTTGCAGAGCGCACTCAATGCTGCGGGCTACAGCTGCGGAAAACAGGATGGCGTGTATGGTTCCGGGACAAAGGCGGCCGTGCAGGCCCTTCAGAGGGCGGAAAAACTGACGGTGGACGGGATTGCCGGAAGGGTGACGCTGACGAGGCTGGAAACGCTTTTGTCGGGCGGAAAAACCGCGAGTGCGGCGCAGACGACTACTGCGGCTCCTGCCCAGACAACCACCTCCTCTTCCACGACCGTGTCCGCTGTATCCAGGACGCTCTATCCCGGGTACACGGGCGATGATGTGAAGCTGGTGCAGCAGCAACTGAAGCTGCTGGGCTACTACACGGGCAGTGTGGACGGAAAGTACGGTACATCCACCACATCCGCCGTGTCTGCGTTCCAGCGCTCTGCCGGGCTCACCGTGGACGGAATCGCGGGAAAGAAGACCTTCGATAAGCTCTTCACCTCGCAGCCGGCATCGGCCACAGCCCAGACTGCATCTCAGGTCCAGGCGCCCACAGACGGCAGCTACCGGAACCTTTCCTACGGAGCTACCGGAAGCGATGTTACGAGCGTCCAGAGCGCTCTCTATGCTTTGGGATATTCCCTGAACGTGTCCGGTACCTATGACCAGAAAACGGTGGATGCGGTCAAGCTGTTTCAGAAGTCCAACGGGCTGACCATGGACGGGGTGGCAGGGCCAAATACACAGAAGAAGCTGTATTCCGGCTCGGCCTCAGGTCCCGTGAGCGACACATCGCCCTCGACCACGGTCAGCATCTCCACCTCCTCGGGTCCCTCGAAGAGCGAGATCAAGCTGCTGCACTGGTTCAATGACATCAAGCCCACATTGAAATCCGGGCAGAACATCCTGGTCTATGAGCCGAATTCCGGCATCAGCTGGACGCTGAGGCTGTATTCTCTCGGACGGCACGCAGATGCGGAGCCGGCGACGGCCTCGGACACGGCAGCCATGCTGAAGGCCTTCGGAGGCGTCAACACATGGACGCAGAAGGCGGTCTATGTGCGCCTGCCGAACGGTACCTGGACGCTTGGATCCACCCACGACATGCCGCACATGTCGGGGTCGGTCAAGGACAATAATTTTAACGGTCACCTGTGTGTGCATTTTCTCAGGGACATGAGCGAGGCAGAGAAGAACGATCCGAGCTACGGCGTGTCCAACCAGAAGACGATCCGTGCCGCTTGGAAGGCACTGACGGGCGAGGAAATCACGAAGTGAGTTATAGGCCCCGGAGCAACCGATGCTCCGGGGCCCAGTTTTCATACATGCGTTTGGATGATACTGCGGGACGTGCTATAATCCGGTGCGTAAAGTATACTGATTTTCACAAAGATCCGGAACGGAGATTTGAATGAAAATCGTATATGCCCGCAGACGGTCTGCGATCTTTCCGGATCGTTCTGAGAACGGGTATAAGATTTTCGGAGGAAAAAGACACCATGCGGTGGCAGAGCGAAGAGGAAGCAAGAAAGTCGATTCACGAACTGGTCCGTGACTACTATGTCCAGTTCAAGCAGCCCCGGAAAGCGTTCGAGCCGGGGGACAGAATTGCCTATGCATCCAGGGTCTATGATGACAGGGAGATGTGCGCCCTGACGGATGCCATGCTGGATTTCTGGCTGACCACCGGCAGGTTTGCAGAGGCGTTTGAGAAAAACTTCGCAGACTATCTCGGGGTGCGCTATGCGCACCTGGTGAATTCCGGGTCCAGCGCCAATCTCCTGGCCTTCATGGTCCTGACGGCTCCGGAGCTCGGGGAGCGGCAGATCAGGCGCGGGGATGAGGTGATCACGGTGGCCTGCGGCTTCCCGACCACGGTGGCGCCGATCATGCAGTACGGAGCCGTGCCCGTATTCGTGGACGTCACGATCCCGCAGTACAACATCGATGTATCCCGCCTCGAGGGCGCGCTGTCAGAAAAGACAAAGGCGGTCATGATTGCCCATACCCTGGGCAATCCCTTTGACCTGAAAGCCGTGAAGGCGTTCTGCGACAGGCACAACCTGTGGCTCATTGAGGACAACTGCGATGCCCTTGGGAGCACCTACACCATCGGGGAGGAGACCAGACTCACGGGGGCATGGGGGGACATCGGCACATCCAGCTTCTATCCGCCGCACCATATGACCATGGGCGAGGGCGGGGCTGTGTATACAGACAATCCCCTTCTGCATAAGCTGATCCTTTCCTACCGCGACTGGGGCCGTGACTGCGTGTGTCCCTCCGGCCACGACAATTTCTGCGGGCACAGGTATGACGGCCAGTACGGGCAGCTGCCGCAGGGGTATGACCATAAGTATGTCTATTCCCATCTGGGCTTCAATCTGAAGATCACGGACATGCAGGCGGCCATCGGGTGCGAGCAGCTGAAAAAGTTCCCGGAGTTTGTGGAGAAAAGAAAGAGGAACTGGAAGAGACTGCGCAGTGCGCTGGAAAAGTATGAGGATCGATTGATTTTGCCGGAGCCCGCCGCGGGGAGTGATCCCAGCTGGTTCGGATTCATCATCACGCTCCGTGACGGTATTGCCCGCGAGCGGGTCGTGCCCTATATTGAGTCGAAAAACGTCCAGACCCGCATGCTCTTTTCCGGGAACCTGATCCGCCATCCCGCCTTTGACACGCTCCGCGGGACTGACGCCTACAGGGTATCGGGCGAACTGGATGTCACGGACCGGATCATGCAAAAGACCTTCTGGGTCGGCGTCTATCCCGGCATGACAGATGAGATGATCGACTATATGGCCCGCGTGATCGGGGAGGCAACGGAGGCTGCACAGGGGTAATGGAGAAGCTGAAAAAATGGCTGAATCAACTGGAGTCATCCTCCCTTGCACCGCTTGTGCAGTTCATCAAATTCGGCATTGTGGGCGTCAGCAATACGGCGATCTCCTACGGGATTGAGATGCTGTGCTACTATGTCCTGTTTAGGAATGCAGAGTTTCCTGCGACGGCGGGCTTTCTTCAGCGCCTCGGGATTCCGGCAGAGGGAGAGCAGGTGAAGGTGGTGGTGGTCTCGGTGATTGCACTGGTGATCAGCGCCATGAATGCCTTTTACTGGAACAGTCGGTATGTCTTTGAGACGGGGGAGAAGCGCACGGCGGGATGGGTGATCCGGACGTATGTGAAGACCCTGGCCAGCTATGCGCTCACAGGGCTTGTCATCGCTCCTGCACTCAAGGTGTGGCTGAGCGGCTGGATGCCGTACTATTTAGCCAGCCTTGCCACCCTCATCGTGACCATCCCGGTCAATTTTGTGATCAACAAGTTCTGGGCATATGCATCCCCTGGAAAGAAGCAGAAGGAGGCTCAGGCATGAGACAGCGTCTGGCAGATTATGTCGCAGACTTTCTTGTGTCGCGCGGTGTCCGCGACTGCTTTATGGTGGTGGGCGGCGGCGCCATGCACTTAAACGACGCCCTCGGGCACCACGAAGGGCTCCACTGCACCTTCCAGCACCACGAGCAGGCCTGTGCCATGGCGGCGGAGAGCTATGCGAGGCTGGAGGGACGCGTGGCGGCACTGTGCGTGACCACGGGCCCCGGCGGGACCAATGCCATCACGGGGGTCCTCGGCGGATGGCTGGACTCCATCCCCATGTTTGTGGTCTCGGGCCAGGTGCGATACGATACGACGGCCCGATATGCCATGCAGTTCACAGAGGGCCTGCAGCTGCGGGCCGTGGGCGATCAGGAGTATGACATCACGAAGTCTGTCGCACCCATGTGCAAGTACGCCGTCATGCTCGAGCGCCCGGAGGAGATCCGCTACCATCTGGAGCGGGCATGGCACCTGTGCCATGCGGGGCGACCCGGGCCCGTCTGGATCGATATCCCGGTGAACTTCCAGGGACAGATCATTGAGACGGACGACCTGAAAGGCTACGACGAGGCGGAGGATGAGGATCTTCTGCCGGGGCCCGTGGACGCGGAAACGATCGATCAGGTGCTGAGCATGATCCGCGCTGCGGAGCGTCCCGTCATCTATGCGGGCGGCGGGATCCGCCTGAGCGGGGCCTTTCAGGATTTTCACCGAATGCTTTCGAAACTGCAGATCCCTGTGGTCACCTACTGGAACTCCATCGATCTGATGGAGACGGACGATCCCGTGTACTGCGGCCGCGGTGGCAACATGGGGGACCGGGCCGGGAACTTTGCCGTGCAGAACAGCGACCTGGTGCTGGCCATCGGGACCAGGATCTCCATCCGCCAGACAGGCTATGCCTTCGCCTCCTGGGCGCGGGCGGCAAAGGTGATCATGGTGGACATTGACCGGGCGGAGATGAAAAAGCCGACCATCCACGTGGATCTGCCGGTGTGGGCGGATGCCGGGGACTTTATCAGAAGCCTCTTGGGCGCATCGGAAAAGGAAGAGGGACCTGTCTTCCGGAATACTTCCTGGCTCAAGCAGTGCCGCATGTGGAAGGAAAGGTATCCCGTGGTCACCGAGCGGCAGAAGCAGCAGACACAGGGCGGCGCCAACGTCTATGCGGCCCTCTCCATGATCTCAGATGCCCTGCCGGAGGGAAGCCTCACGGCAGTCTCCAACGGTGCCTGCTGCGTGGCGGGTCACCAGGTGTGGCGGATCCGCCGAGGGACAAGGTTTATCATCAACTCTGCGGTGGCATCCATGGGCTATGGTCTGCCGGCGGCCATCGGGCTGTGCATTGCATCGGGCAGAAAGAAGACCGTCTGCATGGAGGGTGACGGGTCCATCATGATGAATCTGCAGGAGATGCAGACCATCGTGACCAACCGGCTGCCGGTTCATATCTTCCTGATCAACAACCGGGGTTATCACTCCATCCGCCTGACGCAGAGCAATCTCTTTTCGGAGCACAAGAAGGTGGGCATCGGGCCGGAGAGCGGAGATCTGTCCTTCCCGGACTTTGAAAAGATTGCCGGGGCCTTCGGGATTCCATATTACAGGGCAGAGAGCAACCGGGAACTGGAGGGGTGCATCCGGCAGATGCAGGAGGAAGACGGCTTTGCCATGTGCGAGATCATGACGGACACCGTTCAGCCCTGGGAACCCAAGTCCAGCGCGAAGCGGCTTGCAGACGGCCGTCTCGTCTCCCCGCCCCTGGAGGATCTGGCACCGTTCCTGAACCGGGACGAACTCATGGAGAACATGTATATTCCCCTCGAGTGAGCAGGGATATGCAGACATTTGCATGAAAGGATAAGGCTATCATGACGGAAGGCAGAAAACTGGTCAGCATCATGATTCCCTGCTATAACGAGGAAGAGAATGTGGAGGCCATCTGTGAGGCCGTGACAGAGCAGATGGAAAAACTGAAACAGTATGACTATGAGGTGCTGCTCATCGACAACTGCTCAACGGACGGGACACGGCCGATCATCCGGCGGATCTGCAAGGAGAACCGGAAGATCAAGGCCATCTTCAATGTGAAGAATTTCGGACAGTTCAACAGCCCCTATTACGGCCTGTGCCAGACAAAGGGTGACTGCGCGATCTCCATCTGCGCAGACTTTCAGGATCCGGTGGAGATGATCCCGGAGTTTCTCAGGTACTGGGAGGAAGGCTATCAGATCGTCTGCGGCGTCAAGACATCCTCCAGGGAAAATCCGATCATGTACCGCCTGAGGGGGCTTTATTACAAGCTCATCCGGAAGTATTCGGACGTGGAGCAGATTGAGCAGTTCACGGGCTTTGGCCTGTATGACAAGAGCTTTCTGGATGTGCTCAGGAAGCTGGATGATCCCACACCCTTTATCCGTGGCATCGTGGCAGAGCTTGGCGGCAGGCGCAAGGAGATTCCCTACGAGCAGCCGCAGCGCCGGGCGGGCAAGACGCACAACAACTGGTACACGCTCTATGATGCGGCCATGCTCTCGGTCACAAGCTATACCAAGGTCGGCATGCGCATGGCGGTGTTTGGCGGCATGATTGCCTCGTTCATCTCCATCATCATCGGGTTTGTGTACCTGATCATGAAGCTGGTGCACTGGGACCGCTTTGATGCAGGACAGGCGCCGCTGATCATCATCACCTGCCTCATGTGCTCCGTGCTTCTGGCCTTCATGGGCTTTCTCGGGGAGTACATCGCGGCCATCAACCACAGAATGATGCACCGTCCTCTGGTGGTGGAGGAGGAGCGCATCAATTTCGAGGAATCGTGAGAAAACAGACGCTGGCAGGACAGGAAAAGCCTGTTCTGCTTTTCGTAAACAAACCGTGTGAGGGGCAAAAACCATGAAAAAAGATACCATACAGAAGGCAGCGGGCACAAAACCCGCAGGCAGAACGGCCCTTGGGATCCTGGCGGCCGTGCTGGTCTTCGCATTTTTCCTGACCTGCTATGTCACCATGATCAACACAACCCTGTTTCAGGATGAAATTGATATCTTTTCCGTCGGAGATGTCGTGGCAAGGGGTGGGGATGTATACAAAGTCAGCGTGTCCCAGCACATGCCTGTCTCCTACTATCTGGCAGCCCTGTTTGGTCTGTTCCGACCGGTCAACATGTACCAGTACAGGTTTTACTTCTACACCCTGCTCAGTCTCATATGGACCGGGATGTTTGTGAAGTTCAGAAAGCACGTGTCGCCTGTGGCCCTTGTGATGGCACCGGTCATCTATATCGCACACCTCATGTACTTTGAACAGGGTACCACCCTGCTCTCAGAGCACTGGGCGGGAGTCGGGCATGCGATTCTGCTGCTGGAGCTGATCTCCTACAGCCAGACCAAGCGTCTCACATGGTCCGACTGTCTCTGGATTTCCGGCTCAATTCTTCTCTCCTTTGGCAGTACCTTCTCCTCTGCCTACTCCATCGCCATGATGGCCCTGGGTGTCCTGGCCTATCAGGTGTGGTTCGTGCAGAGGACGGAGAAACATGCGCGGAAAGATGTGCGCCGGCAGGTCCTTCAGGACGATGGCAGGCTGCTTCTGTGTGTACTGACACCCTGGGCGCTGCTGCTCATCTGGTATGCCATCTCCGGGAATCTCCAGAACTTTTTCTACAGTGTCTACGGCCTGAATGTGGAACTGTACTCCCAGTATACCGGCGGGTTTGGCACGGATCCCTGGGGATCGTTCGTGGGCATGTTTTCAGGTTTTCGCAGCTATCTCATTTCGAGCGTGAGAGACGTGTTCGCCGGCGATCTGTCCATGGAGGCATGGCACAGCATGGTGGCCGCTGTGGCCCCTGTGGTCGTCAGCATCGCTCTATTGTTTGTGCATCCCTTTGTGGGAATTGCCTACTTCTGCTCGAGCATCACCACGGCACTCAGAGGCTTTGAAAACTATCACGCGATGCACTTTGTGTGCGCGGGTGCCCTGGCAACCGCTCTGATCCTCGGTAAGGGCGGCTCATGGATCCGCAAAAACAGAAAGAATGTCCCTGCCTATGTGGCACTTCTCTGCGGCCTTGCCTGCTTTGTGTTTCTGACCCTCCCGGTCTTCCAGCGTGTGCCTCTGACCATGCAGCGGATCGCGGACGGCAGATACAGCGGCAGAAACGAGGACACGAAGGAAGTGATCGATGTCATCACCGATCCGCAGGATCCGATCCACTTTACGGCCGTGAACGGCGAATCCATGGAGCTGGACCGGACCATCGACTACGGCTGCGCGTCATCCACCCCGTGGACCTGGGAAGCGTTCGGCGACAGAGAAGTCAGCACGCTCAGCGAAAAGGAGACAAAGGTCGTCCTGCTCGAGGACATCTTTGCCTGGGGCTATGAGCGAGACGAGTATGCAGCGGACCTGATCGAAACCATCCATCGGGATTATTACCCCCTCAGCGAGATGATCTGGATCAGGAGAAGCTATCTCAATGAAGCAGTCCGCCGGATGGTCAACGAGGAATATGACGTCTATATTCCGCTGGAAGATCCCGTAATGCTCTTTATGGAGGACGGCCGGACCGAAAGCGCTGCCATCGGGGAAGGTGCACAGGTGGAGGTCGTGTTCCCGGAGACCGTCCAGCTGGACATGGTGGAATTCTGGCCCGATACGGAGGGTGGCAAAAAACAGGGAGACCTCATGTTCAGCATCACCGATGCACAGGGACAGACCATCTATGAGAGCACCGTCACAGGAAAGTACCTGGTGGGGGATGAGATGAACCTGGTGTTCCTGGAGGAATGCACGCTGGAGGGCGAAGAAACCTACATCCTGACCCTTCGCGGAGCGGGGGAGGATGCACCGAAACTGATGCTTGCAGAGGTTTCGGATGAGATCGAGGACGACGTGACCTGTGAGCCGAGATGGACAGGTGAGGCACATGATGGCATGATCTGGAAGCTCGCCACGATGACCTCGGAAGTGGAGGAAGATGACTGGGAGGACGAATGGGAAGACGATTGGGAAGATGACTGGGACGACGAAGATGAATGGGAGGATGAGGACTGGGACGAGGAAGGAGACTGGTCCGAAGACGAGGAATAATCAAAAAGAGAGGCACGCAGCGTGCCTCTCTTTTTGATACCTTATTCGTCTTCCAGCGTGAAGGTGACAGCGCCTGCCGGTGCATTTCCGAGATAGTAGGCGACGGTATACTCGCCGCCGGGCAGTGTGCCCTGGTGCATGGAGATGCAGGAATCCACGAGCTCATACAGGTCCATATGCCAGCGGTCCTTCTCCATGAAATCCGGGGAGTACAGGAAGCTGCTGACGGACAGATAGCATTCGCCGTCCGGAGCGGTGAGTGTGACCACAAGCGAGTCATAGATCTCCTCATCCACCACATAGCGGTTCTCAGCCTGCAGATACAGGTGATTCTCCGGGCTTTGGAGATCCGAAACGCGCATAGAATCTACCCTGGGGAGAAGGTCCATATCCCCATATGCGCCCTGCACAATCTCTTCCCGGGAAAGAAGCGAGAGATAGAGCTCGGCATTTTCATAGGAATAGCGGTGGAAGGGCTCATCCAGCGGTACCGTGATGGTCAGCGTCGCATCGTTGATGGGCATGGAGGTGATGGGCGTGAGGGAGTATTCCGGGCAGATCCAGAACTGATAGGTTCTGCCGGGCACCAGGTACAGGTCAAAGTCGGTATCATCAGGCTCCAGGGTGGACTTTGTGTAGAAAGAATTCTGCGTGTCGGCATAGAAGACAGCAAACTGATCATACCCGCCCTCACTTGCCTCCGCCTGTGCACTGCCGGCCCAGTCCAGGTGCAGAAGGCAACCGTCAAGGGTACTCGTGCAGGTGGAGAGAACCTGGGGATTGGATGCGCCGAAGAGCACCTCATTCAGATAGTAGGAGGAAACGCCGATGGCCGTGTCGTTGCCCTCGGCCATACGGGCTGTGAGCAGGGCGCAGAGCGCCCCGTCCGCATCGTAGACCACGGTACCGGGGTAGATGAGGGGAAGGGCCGGCTCATGCAGGGTGATCATGACGGAGTTTGCGTTCGGATCCAGATACACGGCGCGCTCAATGTCCCCCGACTGGATGGCGCCGGACGATGAGATCGTGGCAAAATAGGTCCTTTTCTGGAAGAGGGTATCTGCCAGCTGCATGGGCTCCCGGGCAGAAGGCGCTTCAAGGGAGAGGACGCGGATGTGTCCCTGCTCTATGGAAACCTCGCAGGAGGTTTCCGTCCCCTGCACAGGGTCAAAGGCCGTGAGGGGAGCATCCGGGTTCGGGATGACGGATGTGGTCAGCAGCAGAGACTCATCGTAGAAGAGCACCGCGGGGCCGACGTCCACGCCATCCTGGCGCAGAATGAAGAAGGGGATATCCATCTCTGTTCCGCCTTCTGCCATGACGGGCAGGGGGAGCAGGAAGAGCATGGCGCACATGGAAAGACACAGGAAACGGGCAGTCAGGTTCCTGATTTTCATGATAGATACACCTCCTGGGATTGATCATCTGGAGTAGATGCCGGTCAGGATTTCGCGGACATATGCATCCCGGTGGGGAAGATCGTCCTCTTTAAGGGCAAGGTCAGCTGCCTTCTGGTTGTCATAGGGCACGGAGAGAATGGTGGCAGAAAGCGGTGCACGCACATTTCCCTCCCTGCCCTCCAGGATCAGGGCATGTGCGTTCGGTACACCCATGGAATTGCCGACAGAGCCTGTGTTCATGATATACCCGCAGTCGAGCGTCCGAAAGAAGGGGCGGTGGCTGTCGGCAAACACGGCGCCGCCAAAGCGCTCCTGTGTCCCATTGCTATCTTTCATCAATGCCTTGGACAGAAGGTCTGCATCGTCCTGGACCTTCAGGAGCGGCGATACCGGTCTTCCATGGAAGAGACGGAAGCGAATGCCGGAGAGGATGATTTCATCCTCCTCGGGGAGGGACCTCAGCCAGGCCATGCGCTCCTCGCCCAGCTGGTTCCAGAAGTAGCCGTCGGCGGGGAAGGATCTGGTGCCGATCCCATAGTCCCAGTTCCCTCCGATGAAGTGATGGCAGTTGGCCCTGACCCAGTCGCAGGTTTCGGCATTCTGAGGCCCCTTGCCCACTGCATCTCCGAGGAACCAGATCTCATCCGGCGCAGCGTCCAAAATGGCCTGCTCCATGGCCTCAGTGGCCACCATGTTCCCGTGAAGGTCCCCAAGAAAAAGTATGCGCAAGATGAATCCCTCCCATTCGATCAAGATCGACTTTCGACAGGTCAGAAATGATGAAACATCAGGTTTCTGCCGCCCAAGTCCGCGGCTCATGAAAGCGCTGGCGCACCACATGAATCACGTGGGTATAACAGGGAAAAAGAAACAGGTCGGCCATGACCCAGGCTGCGGGGTTTGCCAGCGTCGCACCGAGGAAACCCAGGACCGGCACCAGCAGCACGGCCACTGCCGTCCTTGCCACCATCTCAAAGACGCCCGCCAGCATGGCAAGTCTCGTGTAGCCCATGCCCTGGATCGACAGGCGGAGAATGTTGACGAAGAGAAGGGGAATATAGAAGGCTGAGTTGACCTTCAGGAAGGTGTAACCCATGTCCATCACATCGGGATTGGCCGTGCGGTCCACGAAAAGAGAAAGCATGGCGGGACCGAAGAGAAAGATCACGGCCATGGCAATGAGACAATAGATGATCCCGATGATGGCTGCATCCCGGAGCCCCTGGTGAATCCTGTCAATCTTGCGGGCACCCATGTTCTGGCCGGCGAAGGTGGCCATGGTGGTGGCAAGCGTGTCGAACACGCAGCAGAAGAACATGCTGATCTTCCCGCCGGCTGCCACGGCAGCCACCGCGGCAACGCCCAGGGCGTTCACGGACCACTGCACCATGACAGAGCCGATGGCGGTGATGGAGAACTGAAGTCCCATGGGCAGTCCCACACTGCACAGGCTCTTTGCCAGCTGCGGACGGAAGTGCCAGTCGTCCTTTGACAGGTGCAGCACCGGAAAGCGGCGGATCATGACGATCACGCAGCCGATGCCGGAGATGAGCTGCGAGATGACGGTGGCAATCGCGGCGCCGGCCACATCCAGGTGCACGAAGATGATCAGGAGAAGGTCGAGGACCACATTGATCAGGCTCGCGAGAATCAGGAAGTAGACGGGGGTCTTGCTGTCACCGAGGGAGCGGAGGATGCCGCCGGCCATGTTGTAGAGGATGATGGCCGGGATTCCGGCAAAGACAATCCGGATATAGGAGACCGAGGAGGGCAGAATCTCCTCCGGGGTATCCATCAGGCGCAGCATCCAGGGGCAGGCGAGGGCTGTGACGAGAGCCATGACGACGCCGAGGACGGCGCACAGGTACACGGACATGGCCACGTGCTGGCGAAGGGACTGTTCATCCTTTGCGCCAAAGGCCTGCGCAATGGGTATGGAAAACCCGGAGCAGAACCCCTGACAGAAGCCGAGCACGAGAAAATTGACAGACCCTGTGTCACCGACGGCGGCCAGCTTTTCCGCCCCGAGATACTTGCCAACGATGGCCGTATCCACAAAGGAGTAGAACTGCTGGAACAGAAATCCCAGAAGCAGCGGGGCGGCAAAGGAGAGAATCAGGCGGAAGGGAGAGCCTTCAGTCAGGCTTCGTGCAGCCCCCGACCGCCTGCGAGCATTGGCGTAACTCATGATACATTCCTTTCAGCGCTGCCGCTTTGCGGCAGCGACAGATGGCGCTGGGGTTCCAGCGCGAGTGCAGGTTGTATCACTTTGAAAAGCCCTTTTCAAGAGGAAGATGTTTGGAAAAGCCCTGCAGAAAGGTGCAGGGCTCTGAATTCAGGGATCAAACGGTTTAGTTGCTGCGGCGATGGCGCCAGGCAGGTGTATCTTCCTCTGTGGTCACAGAGTCGTCTGGCGCTGTCTCAACGCCTTCATAGCTTCCGCCGAAGGAATCACCGGTGGCGGTGTCGTCCACGCCGAAGACAGGCGCGGGGGCATCGGCCCAGTTCTGCTGAGGAGAAGCAAAGGACGGGGAGGAGACATCATCTTCTGTCACACTCTCGAGGCTGCTTTCCTCCTCGTGCTGCTCCCTGTCACTGATGGAACCGCCGTCCATATAGGACGAACCGGAAGCAGTATAGTCGCGGGTGGAGGACAGATAGAGATGATCCACTGCCGCATTGTACTTTTTGCGATTGGCAGCACGGACGATGGCGGAAATGACGGTGAGCAGAAGGAAGGCGCCAAAGAGGCATCCGAGGACGAGGCCACCCAGCTGCAGCAGGCTTTCCGTCTGGCTCAGGCTGTCGGGCAGGTCCGCTTCCGTGGGCACGCGCTCATAGGCGGGACGCGGCGGCGTGACGATGGGC
>JAFUBA010000009.1 GCA_017460395.1 Clostridia bacterium
GTCTTCGTCGTCTTCGTCGTCTTCGTCGTCTTCGTCGCCGAATGAACCTTTGAGGAAGTCGAAGATATCGCCGCCCTCATCATCGTCCAGATATCCATTCTGATTCGCAGCCATCATGGCGACCGAATCGATGATATGTCCGATGTTGGCGGCAAGACTGTTTTGGCTGTCCGCATCATCCATGCGTTTCTCCAGCTTGTCGACCGCTTCCGCCATCTCCGTCATCAGATCAAGCATCTGCAGCATCAGACGGTCCTTGTCAGTCCCCTGACCCAGTCTGAACCCATCGGCCAGCCCTTTCAGATAGCCTGCTTTCTTGCCAAGACTCATGAATGTCCTCCAGGAATGTCTTTATGGCGCAGACGATCAGGCACGCTCCATGTATTCGCCGGTGCGGGTATCAATGCGGATCATATCACCGGTATTGATGAACAGCGGCACCTGCAGGCTGTAGCCGGTTTCCACGGTGGCAGGCTTGTAGGTGTTGCTGGCGGTGTCGCCCTTGAAGCCGGGCTCGGTGTCCGTCACCTGCAGCGCCACGAAGTTCGGGGCTTCCACGGAGAAGGCAGAGCCCTTGAAGAAACGCACGGTCACATTGGTGCCTTCCTTCACGAAGGGGATGGCATCCTCCACCTGGTCGCGGTTGAGGGGCAGCTGCTCGAAGGTGTCATTGTCCATGAAGTAGTACAGATCGCCGTCGCTGTACACGTACTGCATTTCCTTGGTCTCGATGATGGCCTTGGGCATCTTGTCGGTGGGGTTGAAGGAGCGCTCCACCACGGCGCCGGTCATCACGTTCTTGATCTTGGTGCGCACAAAGGCAGCGCCCTTGCCGGGCTTCACGTGCTGGAAGTCCACGATGTTCCACACGCCGCCGTCCCATTCAACGGTAATGCCCTTCTTGAAATCGCCAGCTGTAATCATGATACATATCCTCCATTTTTGTTTCTCCGCCGGGTGTTCACCCAAAGCGGGTATTCGGATGTTCAGCCTGCGATGGGATCCTTCCCTTCCGCCGGCCTTCTGTCGGCTCAAACCCGCCGCCTCAGGGCCGGGGACTCAAGCTGCATGCGACCTTCGCCGCATAAAGACCTTGTGATTCTAGCATAATCTGACATCCTTGAAAAGAGGTATGCGGAGCGATGGCAAAAAAAGGTGCCCTCTCCGGCCCGTGCCGCTGCGTGGATACACCTTGCACGGCGGTGGGATTTGGGATATAGTTTCCCTGAATTCCGGGAATATGTATTCAGCACAAGGAGTAGTACCGTATGCACATGCGCACCAAAAAGTGGGCCAGGCCCGAGCTCCACGCCTGCCCCTATTATGCCGCCTTCCCCGAGGAGATGAAGGGAACATGGCACACCCGCTTCACCCGTCCCGGCCCTGTGCATCTGGAGCTCGGGTGCGGCAAGGGCGTGGGCACCGCCCAGATGGTGCACGATCACCCCGAGATCAACTTCCTTGCCATGGACATCTCGGACGATGTCCTGGGAGATGCAAGGCGCAACATTGAGCGTGCCCTGGAGGGAGAGGATGGACGCCAGGCGGACAACATCTATCTGGTCAAGTGTGACATTGAGTTCATCTCGAAGATCCTGGGGCCGGAGGATGTGGTGGACCGGATCCATATCTACTTCTGCAACCCCTGGAGCAAGCAGCCCCACAAAAAGCGCCGCCTCACGCACCCGCGGCAGCTGTGCCAGTACAGGACGTTTCTTCGGGACGGGGGCGAAATCTACTTCAAGACCGATGATAAAAACCTGTGGGAGGAATCCCTCAGGTATTTCAAAACATGCCTCTTTGATCCGGTGTTCCTCACAGAGGATCTGCACGGAAGCGGATTTTCTCCAAACTATATGACCGAGCACGAGCGGAAATTTGCCGCTCAGGGACTGCCCATCTATTTTGGCATCTTCAGAAAGCTGCCGGGTGAAGTCCAGCTGGATCCCACGCGCTTTTATCTGGGGCTTTCCGACAGAGTATGTGACGACAACAGCTGACATGGGAAGGAGGGAATGAATGTGGACAATGAGCTCAGCGGCAAAAGGGCCCTTGAGCGCCTGTGCATCTATCTCGCCGGCAGCATTGCCGTGCTGGTGCTTTTGTGGAAGTTTCTGCCCCTCATCTGGCACTATCTCTCCCCCTTCATCATCGCATTGCCGCTGGCGGCCATGATCCAGCCACTCATTCATGTGCTGGAAAGGAAATGCCACTTGAACCGCACCTTCTCCGTGCTCATCCCGGTGATCCTTCTGTTTCTTCTCCTGATCATCGTGCTTGTCTGGTTTGCCTCCTTCGGTTTCAACCAGATCATGTACCTTGTGAACCATTCGGGCGAGATCGTTCAGGAGACATCCGTTGCCATCCGGGACGGCCTGACCCGGCTGACCGAGCGGTTTCATCTGCTCAGACCCGATGAAACAAACCTCCTCCAGTCCCTCATCGACAGCCTCATTGCCTGGCTCTCCCAGGAGTTCTCTTCCCTCGCGCGGTCTGTCCTCGGCGGCACGGTGAACGGGGCTGCCAGCATCCCCTTTGCGCTCGTTTATGCCGACTTCTTTGTCCTGGCACTCTACTTTATCGCCAAGGACTATGACCGGCTCCTGACCGGTTTTCACAGGGGCATGTTCGGGAACCCGGATACCTCCACGGGGCAGATCACAAGCTCTGCCCTTGTGGGCTTTCTCGGTTGGCTGCGCATGCAGTCCATCTACGCCCTTCTGTCCCTCGTGTGTGGAAGCATCTACTGGTCAGTCCTGGGCTATCAGTACGCCATCCTCATTTCCTTTGTGGCAGCGTTCCTGGAGTTTCTTCCCATTGTGGGAAACGGCACAATCTACATTCCCTGGGGCATCATCGCCTTCCTGATCGGCCAGCCCATCTCGGGGCTGGAGGCGCTCGGTCTGTTCTTTGGTCTGCTCCTGATCCGCCGTCTGACCGAGCCCAAACTTCTGTCCCGCAGTATCGGCGTTCCGCCCCTTCTCTCCATGATCGGCATGTTCTTCGGCCTGCGTCTGGGCGGCATACTGGGGATGGTGGGCGGTCCCGTCATCGCCACCGTGGCCTATACGCTCTGGGAGGGAAACTACCGCAAGACCATCCGAAACGACATGCATGTGGCTGCCCTCTATCTTCAGGAAAGATGGAAGATCATTCCTATGTCAGAAAATCAGGATACCGATAGACCGGAACCTCCGCCCCGCAGACAGGACAAGAGGCAGGGCAAAGGCAAAAAAGCAGACTGAAAAAGCGGTCCGAGAGACGGGCCGCCTTTTGAATATTCAGAAAACCTGGGTCATGCCTCCTGCGCCTGCGCGCTCTCCTGTTTTTTCTCCTCCAGCAGCTTTTCCGCGCTCACAAGCTTGACGCACAGTGCAAAGAGCTTGGCAGCCAGTGCGATATCGGAGGCGCTGGGATAAGTCGGAGCAATGCGGATGGAGGTGTCATAGGGATCCTTCCCATAGGGCCATGTGGCACCCGCCTTCGTCATGATCATGCCTGCCTTTTTCGCCCGGGCGACGATGGCCTTTGCGCAGTTGGGCAGACTCTCAAAGTGGATGAAGTATCCGCCGAGCGGGCAGGTCCATGTTCCGATGCCAAGCCCCTCCAGCTCCTCCTTCAGGGTGTTCTCCACGGTCTCAAACTTCGGCCGCAGAATATCCGCATGCTTTCTCATATGCTCCACCATGCCGTGGATATCCCCGAAAAAGCGTACGTGTCTGAGCTGGTTCACCTTGTCATGGCCGATGGTCTGGAACTTCAGTGTATTGCAAAAGTCGTCCATGTTGTTGGGGGATGTGGCGAGAGCCGCAATGCCGCTGCCGGGGAAAGTGATCTTGCTGGTGCTGGCGAACTTGTACACCAGATCCGGGTTGCCGGCCCGCTTGCACTCGGCCAGAATCTCGATAAGGTAATCCTGCTTGTCATCATAGAGGTGGTGCATGCCATAGGCATTGTCCCAGTAGATCCGGAAATCCCTGGCTGCCGGCTTTAACCTCGCAAAGCGGCGCACCGTTTCATCCGAGTAGGAGTAACCCTGGGGATTGGAGTACTTCGGGACACACCAGATGCCCTTAATCGTCTCGTCCTCCGCCACCAGCTTTTCCACCAGGTCCATCTGCGGGCCGGTGGTGGTCATGGGCACAGGAATCATCTCGATGCCAAAATGCTCGGTGATCGCAAAGTGCCGGTCATACCCGGGCACAGGGCACAGGAATTTGACCTTTTCCAGCTTGCACCAGGGCGTGCATCCCATGACGCCGTGGGTGAAGGCACGGGCCACCGTATCATACATGACATTCAGGGATGAATTGCCGAAGATGATGATGTCCTTGGGATTGTTTTCCATCATGTCACCGAGGAGTTCCCTGGCTTCCTCGATGCCGGTAAGTCCGCCGTAATTTCGGCAGTCTGTGCCGTCCTCGCAGGTCAGATCGCTGCCGGACTTGAGCACATCCATCATTTCCATGGACAAATCAAGCTGTTCCTGGCACGGTTTTCCGCGGCTCATATCCAGATGCAGCTCCATGTTCTGGAACTTCCTGTATTCCTTTTTCAGCGCCGCAATCTCCTCCGCCAGTTCCTCCCGGGTCATCTCGGCATATGCTTTCATGAACAAACTCCTTTAGACAGAATTCTTCCTGCAGCCAGAAGGCCGCAGGAACTATCATACAACATTCCAAAGTCCAAAAACAGCTCCGGAAGCCCTGCCAGGTGCATTTTTCATGCTTTTCTTTCTGTCCCGCCCCTGCCCCTTTTTGCTGCGTGCCAGGGAATGCACATGTTGCAAAAGCGCCGTGATTTTAGTAACATGCAGCCAAGAGAGTTCCTGCAATGACTGCCTTTTGACGATAGATTTTCCCAAAGGAGGAACCATATGATTCCCTCGATTCTTTCCGTGAAGGACGCATCGGATGCCCTGCTTCGGATTGATCCTAACCTGACCGCCTTCCGAGGCGATATTGAGATGCGCCTGCAGCGCCACAACGACACCATGAACCGGATCGCGCCCGGTGCCCACCTGAGCTCCTTTGCCAACGGCCACCAGTATTTCGGTGTGCACCGCACCAAAACCGGATGGGTTGTCAGGGAGTGGCTGCCCGGCGCCGACAAGGTCTGGCTGACGGGTGATTTCAACAGCTGGGACCGCTTTTCCACGCCGCTGAAGCGCCTTGACGGTGGCGTATGGGAGGTGGAGCTGGAGGGAAAAGACGCCCTGCAGCACGGGCAGTTCATCCGCCTGGTGGTCGGGCGGGACGGCAACAGTTTCGACCGGATCCCCGCGTATATCCGCAGAGCACCTCTGGACCTGAAGATGCGCAAGCTGTGCGGGCAGGTCTGGGAGCCGGACGAGCCCTTTCAGTGGGAGGACGAAAAAACTTACAAAAAGGTCCATGTAGACCACCCCCTGATCTATGAAGCCCACATCGGGATGGCCCAGGAGAAGGAAGGCTTTGGCACCTACCGGGAGTTTGCCGACTTCAACCTTGAGCGCATCAAGCAGCTCGGTTACAACACGATCCAGCTCATGGCCATTCAGGAGCATCCCTACTACGGATCCTTCGGGTATCAGGTCACCAACTTCTTCGCCCCCTGCAACCGCTTTGGCGATCCGGAGGATCTCAAATACCTGATCAACAAGGCGCACAAGATGGGCCTGTTCGTCCTGCTGGACATCGTGCACTCCCACGCCTGCCCCAACGAAGGGGAAGGTCTCCTGAAGCAGGACGGCACCGAAGACCAGTACTTCCTCTATGGGGAGCGCGGCTGGCACAAAGCCTGGGGCACCAAGCTTTTCAACTATGGAAAGACGGAAGTGCTGCACTTCCTCCTGTCCAACCTCAAGTACTGGCTGGATGATTTCCACTTTGACGGCTTCCGCTTTGACGGCGTCACCTCCATGCTCTATGAGGACCACGGGCTCGGGGATGCCTTCACCAGCTATGAGCAGTACTTCTCCATGAATACCAACATTGACGCCCTGGTCTATCTCACCCTGGCCAATGAACTGGTCCATCAGGTGAACCCGTGCGCCATCACCATCGCTGAGGAAATGAGCGGCTATCCGGGCCTGTGCATTGAGCCCAAGGAGGGCGGCATCGGCTTTGACGACCGTCTGTCCATGGGCATTCCGGACTACTGGATCAAGCTGATCAAGGATACGCCCATGGATGACTGGAACATGGGCAAGCTCTGGTATGAGCTCACCACCTGCCGTCCGAAGGAGAAGAGCATCTCCTACGCAGAGTCCCACGACCAGGCGCTGGTGGGCGACAAGACCATCATCTTCCGGCTCGCCGATGCGGAAATGTATACCGGTATGGACAAGGTCTACCATTCCCCCGCCATCGACAACGCCATCGACATGCACAAGCTGATCCGTTTCATTACCCTGACCTCCTCCAGAAACGGCTACCTTACCTTCATGGGCAATGAGTTCGGACATCCCGAGTGGATCGATTTTCCCAGGGAGGGCAACGGCTGGAGTCACAAGTATGCAAGGCGCCAGTGGTCCCTGGCCAGCAATGGCTATCTCAAGTACGAGTGGCTGGATCATTTTGACGAGGACATGATCCACTTTGTGGAGGAGCACAGGATCCTGGATGATCCACAGCCCGAACCCATCTGGATCGACCAGGACAAGAAGATCATCTCCTTCCAGCGGGCCGGGCTGATCTTCCTGTTCAATCTCAACTACCGCCGCTCAGAGCCGCATTTCTATGTCTCCTGCGGAAGGAGCGCAGACTTCCACGTCATCTTCTCCTCCGATGACAAGCGCTACGGAGGCTCGGAGCGCGTCAGCAAGGACTATGTGTATCCTGGTCAGGTCCACCCGGACCACGGAGCCGGGTTTGAGATCTATCTCCCGGCCAGGACTGCGCTGGTCCTGGAGGCAGTAAAACAGAACTGACAGCTTTAAACCACGTGTCAATGGCGCGTGGTTTTCTTTCAGGTCCGGCATCTCTGTGCTGCTGCCTCTCCCAGTCGATGATTGGCAGCTCCTTCCAGATCGTTCCGGGAACGCGGGGTCGTGCCGCCAGGAGAAAATGGTCCCCCTGCAATATGTCCCTCCGGGGCAGCAGGCAGAATTTACACATTTTCACATGGTGGCACGTCCTGACACCCATGTCCGTTTTCACACGCTTTCGCATCTTTCTGTGCCAGATTCTGCATGTTTTCTGCACCTAACCGTGTCATTTTGTCCATTTTCCCTGCTTTTTCGGCCGGAACCGCTCCGTTGTTTTCCCGGCCCGGGTGTGCTATTCTTCCGCGAACCGCCGATGGAGCGGTTGGCAGGAGCATCCTGCAATGCCTTGAAAGGGGGACATTCGATGACCACCAAAGACTTCATGCAGCACTTCGATCTCCATGACGGCTCACTGGAAAACATCGAGTTTGACCGTGACCGCCACACGCTGGATCTCACGATTTCCCTTCCCCACTGGAAACTCACAGACCTCCGGGAAGAAGAAGCACCTGAAACGGTCGGGATGGACGGCCCGGAGACTGCTGTTTTACATTTTCGCGGAGCATCGCTCCTGAGCGGCTATCCCGGGCGCTGCCCTCATGAGACCATCCTGCAGGCATGGCGCCAGGCCGGGAGGATGTCGATTCTCCTTTGCGATGAGATCTCGGGAAAAACACATCGGCTGGAATTCAGCGCAGATACTGTAGAACTGACCGCTGCATAAAGAAAAACGGGCATGGCAGATGACCTTCTGCCATGCCTTTTGCTGTCCCCGTCTTTCATTCAGCTTCATCCCACATGCTGCGGATCTCTGGTATCCGGTCCTCTGTTGTCCTGCAGATCCTGCCCATGTAAAGACCAGGCGTGTTCTCCTCCGGCAGGCAGTAGTCTGTCCCGTCCATGCTCACGAGGACGTGAACTGCGTCTTCCAGGTCATCTTCGCCCGCGACCGGCAGTCGATAGCATACGTCCTGCCATCTGTCCTCCGCTGCGAGGATCTCCGAGATCTCCTCCCCCTGTACCATCTGCCCCAGCTGCATCACTGTCACATGCCCTCCGGATGTCACCACCAGATATTCTATGCCGGCCGAGCGCAGAACCCGGCTGCACGCCTCAGAGAGCATCAGTGATACGTCCCCGTCTGTTTCTTCGATCTCCTCTGTATCCACATAAAGCAACAGCGTATCTTCTGCCTCATTTTCATTCAGGGAGGAAATTCTGGAGGCCGTGAATGGCAGGACGGCATCTTCCGCCGGGCCTCGAATCGACAGATCCAGCGTTTCACCCTCCCATGTCAGTACCGACAGACCCTCCCCCGCAAGGATCGTCGTCCCTGTCTGCTTTTCCTGCACCGTCTCTTCCCCCGTGCTCTTCCCCGTGGAAGACTTGCCTGCAGAAGCCTTTGCATTTTTCTTCGCGCCGGCAGAGCCGCCCGTGGTCTTCCCGTTCTTTTTGGACGCCTTCGCCTTTCCACTCTTTGCCGTTTTCTTTTCCCCATTCTCCTCTTCCACTGCATCGGAGGTTTCCTCTGATGCATCGCCGCTCACTGCTGATTCATCGTCGGTCACCTCTGAATCATCGGCGGAATCATCGGCGGAATCTTCGTCCGCAGGAGCTTTCACCATACCAGCATCTCCGCCTGCTCTTCCCCCGCTCTTTTTCCCGGAAGGCTTCGCTTTTCCGCTCTTTCCCGCCTGATTTCCCTCGGTTTCCGCTTCTGTGGGCTCTGCAGTTTCATCTGGTTCCCCGTCCGTCTCTTCCGGCACATCGCTGTTTGCTTCTGTCACGCCGGCTTCTTCGCCGGACACCTCAGACGCACCTGCAGCCTCTTCTGTTTCCATGTCATTTTCCACCGCTTCCTTCAACGGAACCAGGTCATATGCCCCGTTCTCCATTTCATCGCAGGCAGGTGCCAGATCGGTCGCGGTTGCCATGAGCCCTTCGATCGTGATTTCCGTGCTCTCCTCGTCCAGCATTTCCTCCCAGATGTCTTCTTCCATGCGGCCTGCGGGCACATCTTCCGGATCCTGGTACGTTGGCTGCTCCTCTTTTGTCCCGCCCGGGACATCCGTTTCCCCCTGAAACTCCTCAGGAGCCGTCTGCATCGCCACTTCAGGTGCTGCATCCGTTTCCATCGTATCTTCCAGGTCCGCGGCTACATCCTCTGCCTCGGGCCGTGGAGCCTGCTCCTCCCATTGTTCCTCATGCAGATCCGAGCCCTCTTCGGTCACGGCCGATGTATCCTCCGTCATGCTCTGCGCATCTGCAGACACATGGATGAGCCAGCAGTCTCCCTGCACCTGACAGATCTCCAGCTGGCCCCGTGGAAAGACATCCCGGTCCAGCTGGATGCGTTCCGTGTCCTCCCCAGAGCAGCACACCATCCAGCTGCCTTCCTCGTGCACATACACATGAATCCCCAAGGGGAGCAGTTCCTCCAGCTGCCCATCGATCCTCTTTCCATCCACCATCACGTGAAACGCGCCGGTTCCGCCTGGCAGACTGCTCTCAGGGAGCGTTTCCTCCATGTCTTCCTCAATCGTATCATGAGCATCCTCAGTTTCCCCTGACATTTCCTCCTGGACCTGGTTCATCTCCATCACGGCAGCATCGTCAGGTATCCCTGGCATCTCTGCCTCCGCCCTGTCGATGTCCATATCCTGCACCGGGAGCGTGTCCTCTGTCCTCACCTCCCGGGACTCCTCCGGGCTCTGCATCGCATGGATGACCTCTTTCACTGCCTGCGGGGTATCCTCCTCTTCATCCGGCTGATCTTGCGCGACCTCATCCGGAGCCTGTACGGACCCCACGGTCACTTCCGGTTCCGACTCCATGTTTTCCTCATCGGCCTGAGAAGCCTTCTCCTCCGCAGACTGCATGTACGCTTCCTCCACCGCGAGTTTCATCTCCTCTGAAGTCTCCCAGTCTTCCTCCAGGCACTGTTCCTCCAGATCAGGCGGCACGCATGCCTCCTCTGCAGAAGCGCAGAATGGCATCAACACGGCCAGTCCGATTGCCATCCATCTTCCGATATCCCTGAACATGTCTCTGACCTCCCTGTCTTTTCGGGATAGGAAAATTCTGCCAGAGAAACCTGATCGCCGCATGCGTCCCCCGTGAAGCGCATGTGAAAGCTGTCTGAACGCTCCTGACACCAAAAAACGCGAAGCCGTGACTTTCCGGCTCCGCGCGTGATGTTCTTTCCGACGTGTCAGACCTTTCCTTCGATGAAGTCTGAAACGCGCTGCATGACGGTTTTCAGATTGTCCAGGTCCTCCTGAATCCTCCCCGTCTCCAGGGAATGATTGGCTCCCTCCACCGCATAGATCACCTGCCCTGCACGCCGTGCCTTCCTCAGGATCAGCTCGGTATCCTTCGCCCATGGGTCTTTCGTCCCGTGAAAGACGATGCCGGGTGCCTGTGCATGCGGGAAGGTGAAGGGAAGCGGGGTGAAGCAGATGGTGCGGGCGGGGATGTGCCGGCGAAAAATCAGGTCGTTTGCGATCACGCTCCCGATACTCTTTGAGACGAACAGGATGTCGTCATAGCTGTCCCACGAATCAATCAGGCTCTCACTGGCCGATTCCAGCATCTTCATGGCCGCCGCCCTGAGATGTTCTTCATCCTGCTTCGCGTTACCCGGGATCTCCCCGTAGTCCGGGATCCGGATCATGTAACCGCATTCTTCACAGATTCTTCTCGTGTAGTAAAGAAGCGGCCTGTCACATGAATAGCCGACGCCCGGAAAGAGCACCGCAATCTTCTTTTCCATCTTCAATCTTCCCCGCCGTATCCGCCTCTGATCACCCGTTAGCTGCAGAGGAATAATATTCCACCCGCCATGTGGGGCTGACCTGCACCACCAGTGTCACCGAGTCATAGACCGGGTCCCCGGTATCACAGTCGATTTCACAGTAGATGCGGCCCTCGCTGTCCTCCCAGGTCATCAGGCGGTCCCAGTCAAGGTAGCCCAGAAGCTCAGGATGAACCTGATTCAGGAACTCTGTCATGCCCTCCTGCGTCTTGGAGCGCACCTCTTCGTCTGTGACCTCATCTGTGTCTACCGTCGCCCTGTATTCCAGCCAGTCCGCCTCCAGATCCTGAAATCCCTTGATGGGCAGCTGCGGGTCATCGAAGGCGATGATCCACAGATCCGCAGCCCCGTCTTCCGTCTGTGCAGAGGCAAAGTAGTCATGAAGAGCGTTATTCGTGACCGAGACGCGCCCGAGCAGATCCGGGTCATACCCTGCAAGTTCTGCCAAGCGCGCCATCTCGCCCGTGAGATATTCCTTCATTTCTCCTTTGACATTCCTCGATTCCATGTATTCGCGCAGGGAAATGACGCCATAGCTTTCCGGATCAAACTGTTCCACCGAGCTCTCGCCGTATTCGCCGGCCGTCCCCTCAAAGGTCACACCGAGGATTCTGTCTTCGTCGCTCCCCGTGTTGGAATGCAGCTGCACCTCCGCATTTCCCTGCACGGACACATAGCGTCCCTCTGCATCCAGCTTCGCACTCAGCTGCACCTGTCCCAGTCGATAGACATCCGTCGTATCCGCGATGGCCGCTGCCACCGACACATAATTGTCATAATCGCGCGAATAATGATTGGGCAGGCCGTCCACCCCGTAGCCGGAATATCTGCCGATCACATAGTGGGCCGCAATGGTCAGAACGGCATTGAGCATGTCATCCGCATCGTCCTGCCCCATGCTGACCTGGATGGTCTTTCCCCCGTCCTCATCCGCATCTACCTGGATGCGACCTTCCATGCCCTTCTCTTTTTCACGCAGGAGTCCCTTGGCCAGCTGGTACACCTGGTCTGTGATCATGGAGCGCACGAGGATGGTGTCGTCCGCGATGTCAGACCCATGCCCATACGTCCCAGGCGTGTAGGTTTCCATCGAATAGACATTGTAGTCATTGACGATCACAAGAAAGCCGGTCTCCCGATCCTCCGTCTCCCCGGTTTCCTCATTCACCCTGGGCGTAAACAGCTGCAGGCGGTACAGCGTGTCTCCGCCGTCTTGCACATAATGCACGCGGGCGGTCTTGAAGCGCTCTCCGTCAAGCGTGAAGACCATCTCCCCGTCCAGTGTCAGGTTGTGTTCCTCAAAAAGCAGCCGGTCCGCGCTCTCAAGGAGCGTGTCGAACACGCCTTCCTCTGCAGCGGATGCCTGTGTGATCTGAAGAAAAGGGATCAGAAGTGCCATGCAGCAGAGCATGCACAGAAGCCGTTTCGTGATATGTATCATTTGAGTTCACCGCTTTCTTTGTTTTTGGCCTGTTTTTATTTTTGGCTTTCTTCTTGAAGCCTCCTTTTGTGGGCCTTCTTTTTGCTGGTGGCCATCCATTCAACGTTTTCCAGGCAAGGTTTCTTCCCGTTTTTCTGATCTTTGCGCCGCAAAGAAGCATAGGCCATTGAATTTAGGCTGTCAATTTGCTACACTTCTGTACAGAAATCAGCGGGCGAGCAGCATAGGAAAGATCATTCACGTTCTCATCATGCTCTGCCCTGCCTGCATGAAAATGGAGGAAAACTCATATGAAAAAGCTGCTTGCTCTTTTGCTGACCTGCATGCTGGTGCTCAGCGCCATCCCCGCTCTGGCGGACGTGGCAGACGATGTGGCCGCAGGCGAAGCCCTGACCCACGATGAACTGGTGGAGAAGGCCCTGGCCGAGACCGGCACCTTCGTCGTCTACGGCAACACCAGTCGTATTGCCACCGCCGCGGAAGACTTCGCTGCGCTCTACAACATCACCACCGAGGCCAACAACCTCAAGGACCAGGAGATCTACACCAAGCTCCGCTCCGAGAACGGCAATACCGCCGCTGACATGGTCATGATCCAGGACGGCGCCCAGCTGACCGATGCCATCGACGAAGGCCTGGTCATCAACTTCGTGCCCAGTGCCGTCAAGGACGTGCTGGACGAGAGCGACCAGCAGCCTGCCCTGGTGCACCAGTACATCAACAAGCTGTTCATCTACAACAATCTCGGCGATGACGTCCCCGCCATCCGCAATGTGTGGGAGCTCACCGATCCTTCCATGAAGGGCAATGTCATCTTCAAGAACCCCGAGAGCGAGAAGGTCAACATGAACTTCCTGGTGATGTGCACCAAGGAAGACTGGGCCGCAAAGCTTGCCGATGCCTACAAGGCATGGAAGGGCGAGGACATCGACCTGGGCAGCTACAAGAATGCCGGCTACAAGTGGGTTGCCGAGTTCCTCGACAACGTCACCTTCGGCAAGTCCGACACCACCATCGCAGAGGAAGTCAGCCAGGAAACGGCAGCAGGCAAGATCGGCCTGTTCGTGCTCTCCAAGCTGCGCTCCTCCTCCGTGCTCACCGACAACCTGACCGTGGCCCAGTATGACGCCAGCGCCCAGGGCTACACCGTGGAGCCCTTCGCCGGTTTCATGTATCCCATGTACACCATGGTGAACACCAAGGCCACCCGGCCCTACACCGGCATGCTGTTCATCGAGTACCTCATGACCCAGGAAGGCTTCCAGCCCTGGGGCAAGAGCATCGGCGCCTACTCCCCCAACGCTGCCATCACCGTCAATGACGGCGACCTGACCATCGATGTGTGGAAGGACACCCTGGTCATGGAAGATGCAGACTACATCCTGGAGAGCTTTGAGGTCGAGGACTTCATCCTCCAGCACTGCCAGAAGTAACATTCCTGTTTGTTTCGCTTTCTTTGCCGGCGGGACGGCTCCGTCCGTTCCGCCGGCATTCTTGAATTGACCCACGCAAAATCCACACAGGGGGAAGGCCTATGCAGCAGACAAATGCAAAAGGTTTTCAAACGCGAAGGCTTCTCGGTCGGGTGCGTGCCTGGTTCTCCAAACCTGCCAACGTCATCCTGCTGCTCTTTCTGGTGGCACTGACCGTCCTGACACTCTACCCGCTCCTGTCGATGCTGACGGAGACCGTCACCATCCACACAGGCCGCGAGGCGAGGGCGGCACAGCTCTCTGCAGGAAGCATCGCCATGTACCATTTCCAGCGGCTGTTTGCCACCTCGGAAAACGACTACAGCTGGATCCAGTTCTATCAGCCATTTCTCAACACCCTGCTCGTCTCCGTCGCCGCCTCCGTCATCGCCATCCTCTTTGGCGGCATCGTGGCCTTCCTGGTCACCAGGACGGACCTGAAGTACAAGAAGTTCATCTCCGGCGTCTTCACCTTTCCCTATATCATGCCCTCCTGGACGCTGGCCCTTTTCTGGGAAACCTTTTTCAAGAACGTCAACATCGGTCTCAAGACCAGCAACGGCATCATGGCCTCCGTCTTCGGGATCTACATGCCGGAGTGGTTTGTCTACGGTGCCTTCCCCATCGCCCTGGTGCTGGGACTGCACTATGCGCCCTTTGCCTACATCCTCATCGGCGGCATCCTGCGCAACATGGATGCGAACCTGGAGGAGGCGGCCACCATCCTGAAAACGCCCAGGATCCGGATCATCTGGCGCATCACCCTGCCCATCGTGAAGCCGGCCATGCTCTCCACGTTCCTTCTGGTCTTCGCCAGCTCCATGAGCGCATACTCAGTGCCCGTCTTCCTCGGAAGCCCGGTGCGCTACTATGTGCTTTCCACCAAGATGAAGTCCCTCATGGACTCCTATCCGGGTCAGGCATACATCATCGTCGGCGTCATGATCCTCTTTGGCGTGGCCATCCTGCTGCTCAACCAGAAGGTGACCAACAGCCGCAAGCAGTTCACCACCGTCACCGGCAAGTCCGGGCAGATCAGCAAGATCCACCTGAACCGCGCCAATCGTCCGGTGGCCATCCTGCTGGTGATCATCCTGCTCCTGGTGGCTGTCGTGCCGCTGATCACCTTTGCCCTTGAGTCCGTGATCATCAAGGCGGGGGACTACTCCCTCAGCAACATGACGCTGGACTTCTGGATCGGACGCGACCTTGACAAGCGCCTCGACCAGGGCGACAGCACGGGCATCCTGCTCAATCCCAAGGTCTGGAATGCCCTGGGCTACTCCCTGGGTCTTGCCGCCACCTGCGCCATCGTGGCGGGCACCTGCGGCATCCTGGTGGGCTACGGCGTCGCCAAGCGGCGCGGGAGCAAGCTGGCCTCCCTCGTCAACAGCCTCTCCTTCTTCCCCTACCTGATGCCTTCCCTGGCCTTCGGTGCCATCTATCTGTCCATGTCCTCCCAGCTGCCCTGGCTGCGCGGGTTCGCACTCCTGGCGCTGGTGGGCTCGGTCAAGTATCTTCCCTTTGCCTCCCGCTCCGGCGTCAATGCCATGCTGCAGCTCTCCGGAGAGATCGAGGAGGCCGCAGTCATCACGGGCGTCCCGTGGTGGAAGCGGATGGTGCGGGTCATCTTCCCCATCCAGAAATCCTCCTTCCTCTCAGGCTATCTTCTGCCGATGGTCTCCTGCATGCGGGAACTGAGCCTGTTCGTGCTGCTCGTTCCCACCAGCAATACCATCCTGACCACCATGCTCATGCAGTATTCCGAGAAGGGCTGGGCCCAGTTCGGCAACGCCATCAATCTGCTGATCATCGTGGTGGTGCTTCTGGTGAACTTTACGGTCAACAAGCTGACCGGTGCATCAATTGATAAGGGAGTAGGTGGCTAAATGCCTGAAATCAAACTCACAAATGTGGCCAAGCGCTTTGGCAAGTTTGTCGCGGTGGACAATCTCAACCTTGACATTGAGAGCAACGCCTTCATCACCCTCCTCGGACCCTCCGGCTGTGGCAAGACCACGACGCTGCGTATGATCGCGGGCCTTGAGACGCCGACGGAGGGATCCATCTCCATCGACGGCGTCACCGTCGTTGATGCGGACAAGGGCATCAACCTGCCGCCAAACAAGCGCGACGTCGGCTTCCTCTTTCAGAACTATGCCCTATGGCCCCACATGACGGTCTACCAGAACATCGCCTTCGGTCTTGAGAACCTCAAGTGGGACAAGAAGAAGATCCGGGACCGGGTCCAGGAGCTCCTGAAGATGCTGCGCATTGAGCAGTTTGAGACCCGCTATCCCTCCGAGCTCTCCGGCGGCCAGCAGCAGCGCGTCGCCATTGCCAGAACCCTCGCCCCGGGACCGAAGGTCCTGTTCATGGACGAGCCGCTCTCCAACCTCGACGCCAAGCTCCGCATGGAGATGCGCGCAGAGCTGAAGCGCCTGCACAAGGACACGGACTCCACCTTCGTGTATGTGACGCACGATCAGCTGGAGGCCATGACCCTCTCCACCCGCGTGTGCATCATGGAAAACGGCATCCTTCAGCAGTATGCCCCGCCCCTTGAAATGTACAACAGCCCCGCCAACCTCTTTGTGGCGGACTTCATGGGGAACCCTGCCATGAACTTTGTGGACGGCAAGGCGAGCGTGACAGGTCAGACCGCCGAGGTCACCTTCGGGAGCCTCCACGGCACCTTCCACGCAGACTACCCGATCGACCTGAAGGGACAGGAGTGCGTGGTCGGCATCCGGCCGGAGTTCGTCCACATCACGGACGGCGAGGGCCCCGAGGCCACCGTCTACTCCACCCTCCCCTCCGGCATGGAGACCACGGTCCGCCTGGACAAAGGCGGCACCGGCATCACGGCCGTGGTGTTTGGCGGCGTGGACTATCCCGCGGACAGCAAAGTCCACTTTACCTTCTCGGGCCGCGCCATCCTCTTTGACCGCGCGCAGAACGGAAAGAATGTGGCCGAAGGCCGCCTCGAGCTGAAGTAAATTCCCATACAGAAAAATCCTGAGGACAATATGTTCTCAGGATTTTTTCTGTATGAGCCGCGCCGGGCTCGAACCGACGACACCCAGATTCGAAGTCTGGTACTCTATCCAGCTGAGCTAGCGGCCCAGGGAACGGGCTGACGCCCGTTTCGCTTCGAGCAGTATACCAGAATTGCCCTCAGAATCAAGGATCATTTCAGCGTCACCACGGTCACGCCGTCCTCGCCCTCGCCGTAGACACCCAGCCGGATCTTTTTGACATGCGGGTGGTGCCGCAGCTCCTGCTGAATCCCGGCGCGCAGGACACCTGTGCCCTTGCCGTGGATCACATACACCTCACCGAGGCCCTGCATGACGCACCCGTCGATGAACTGGTCCACCTCCAGGATGGCCTCGTCCAGTGCCTTGCCGCGCACATCGCATTCCACCCGGACCTGCCTGGTGGCAGCCTCCGTCTGGGCATGCACGCTGGACACCTGCCTCTTTCCGCTCTTCTCCTTCTCCTTCACTTCCCGGAGCTGGGAGATGTGGGACTTGAACTTCATGATGCCCGCCTGCAGGAGCACTTCGCCCTTGGCATCCGGGAGGGACAGCACCGTACCCTCGGTGCCAAGGTTCAGGATCCTGACCTTCTGCCCCACCGTCACGTGCTCGGGTGCCTTCCCGCCGTCCTCCGCAGGCTGCCTCAGGCCCTCCGCCAGCGCGTCGATGCCCTTGTCCAGCCGCTTTTCCAGGTCGTGGACCTCCTGGTCTCCGGCATCCCGCGCCTGCTTCCGGAGGCGCTTGAGGTCCGAGATGATCGTGTCCGACTCGCGCCTTGCCTGCTCCATGATCCGTCTTGCATCCTCGCGGGTCTTTCGGAGGGTCGTCTCGCGCTTCTCCTCCATCTCGCGCCTGAGCCGTTCCGCCTCGTCCCTGAGGCGCACCGTCTCCCGGGAGGCCTCCTCTGCCAGCTGCCGCTCCTTCTCCGCGATCTGCCGGTGGTACTCGGCGTTGGCGATCACGTCTTCAAAGCGGATGGTATCGGAGGAAAGCAGCGTCTTTGCGCCCTCGATCAGCTCCTCGGAGAGCCCCAGGCGCCGGGAGATCTCAAAGGCGTTGGACTTGCCCGGCACCCCGATAGACAGTCTGTAGGTCGGCCGGAGCGTCTCCACATTGAATTCCACAGAAGCGTTCTCCACGCCCTTGGTGGAGAGCGCATAGGCCTTCAGCTCCGCATAGTGCGTGGTGGCCATGGTGCGCACGTGGATTTTCAGCAGGCGCTGGAGAATGCTCTGGGCCAGCGCCGCGCCCTCGGTCGGGTCGGTGCCGGCGCCGAGCTCGTCAAAGAGCACCAGGTCCCGGGGCGTCACCATGCGCATGATGTCCACGATGTTGGTCATGTGCCCGGAGAAGGTCGACAGGCTCTGCTCGATGGACTGTTCATCGCCGATGTCCGCAAAGACCTGTTCAAACAGGCTCAGCTCCGTGCCAAGGTCCGCCGGGACCTGCAGGCCGCACTGCGCCATGAGGGAGAATAGACCCACCGTCTTGAGGGTCACCGTCTTGCCGCCCGTGTTGGGGCCGGTGATGATCAGCTCCGTGAACTCCTTTCCGAGCCACAGGCTCACCGGCACCACCTTCTCCGGATCGATCAGGGGATGGCGGCCCCGGATGATGTTCACGTATCCATCCTGGTTGAGCTTCGGACAGACGCCGTGCATGGAGCGGGCAAGAAGGCCCTTGGCGAAAATGAAGTCCAGCTCGCTCAGCCGCTCCACGTCCTCCTTCATCTGGTCCACGTACGGCACCAGCTCCCCGGAGAGCGCCTGCAGGATCCGCTCGATCTCCTGCCGCTCCTTGAGCTCCCACTGCTTGAGCTCATTGCCCATCTCCACCGCCGCCATGGGCTCGATGAACAATGTGGCGCCGCTGGCGCTCTGGTCGTGCACGAGCCCCGGCACGCTGCCCCTGGCCTCGGCCTTCACGGGGATCACATAGCGCCCGTTCCGCACCGTGATGATCGGGTCCTGCACAAACTTCTGAAAGGCAGTGCTGTGCAGCATCTGGTTCAGCTTATCCTTGATCCTGTCCGTCGCGCCGCGAAGATGCCGGCGGATGTCGGTGAGGGTGCTGCTGGCGCTGTCGGCGATCTCATCCTCCGACAGGATGGCCCCCGTGATATCCTCCTCGATGTGCCGGAAGGATCCAAGGCCGGCGGCCAGGGCCTTCAGGCGGGGCGTGTTCTCCCGGTCGGTCACCAGCGCGTCCCGCGCATAGCGCCCGGCCCGCAGCATCTGCGCCACGTCAAGGAGCGCCCTCGGACTCAGCGTGGCCCCCTTCTCCGCCAGGGACAGGCTGGGCCGCACATCCGAAAAGCCCGTGAGGGGGCTGTCACCGTTATACTGAATGATGACCGTCGCTTCCTCCGTCTCCTGCTGCCAGGTCTGCACCTCCGTCAGATTCATGGACGGCAGAAGGCTATGGCACCTTTCCTTCCCCATCTCCGTCTGGGCACGCTCCGCGAGCTGCTCCAGGATCTTGTTCATCTCCAGCACCCGCATGGTCCTGCGGTGCATTTCCATCTCGTTCATCGGTTTCTCTCCGCAAGCTTGTGTTTCTCTTGTTTTAGCTGTGTTTCACAGGATCCCGGCGTCAAAGTGGCCCGTCGTGGTTTTTCCGCCGTCCCCGGATCCCTCCAGATGCAGCGGGATCCAGCCGTTTTTCTGCACCCGCTCTGTCAGGTCCAGCTGCGAGGGCGCCATGAGCCGGACAAGGCAGCCCTCCGGGAGGCGCTGGCGAAGAAGCGGGTACGCTTCGCCCTTCCGGTCGGTGAGCGTCCTGCCCACCAGGCTCTCTTTTGCCTTCTCATCGCACATCCGGCAGTCCCGGTGTCCCTTTTTAAGGCCCAGGGCCGTGCGGGCCGGACAGTGGTGCAAAAGCATCAGCTGCACGCGCCCGGAGGATGGCACCAGGAGCGGCAGTTCGCTGCCTTCCATGAGCAGCCTGATTTCCTCCTCGCAAAGCTCCGGCGACACGCAGCCAAAGCTGACCCCGGCCTTTTTGAGAACGTCTGCCGTCCTGTGATTGAACACCGGGATACCAGGGCCTGCCGCCACGGGGATCCCGTCCAGGCGCATCCCCAGCTGGCCCACGCTGCCCAGCACCACGCCGCCCAGCACCCGGCGGTTTGCCAGGATGAAGCAGCGCAGCTGCTGGAGGGTATCCTCCTCGCATACCCTCGGGAGGGCAAGCCAGATGCCCTCGGGCATTCCGCGAAGTGAGGCCCGCAGCCGGTCCTCCCGGTAATCTTCCGGCGACCAGATGAGGAGGCTCCCAGGCGACGTCTTCCCCGGCCTCTCCCGCACCACGATTGCGCTCCTGATCCCTTCCATGGAATAGACGGGCCGGAGGCGACCTGCCCGCCGCGGCGGTCTTCTCTGCCAGGTCCCCGTATTCGCGGAGATGCGCTTTTCTTCCAGCGCATCCAGGACCCGGCGGCGGATCTCCTTGAGAAGGGAGACCGGGACGAAGGCATCCCGGGTCTCCACCTCCAGGTCTTCCTCCGCCTGAAACACAAAAGGTGTGTCCCCCGTCTGCATGAGGGGGCCGCGGGCAGCATCCGGGGTGAGGGCGCGCTTTTCCGCGGCCTGCACCGTTTCCCCCGTCTCCGTGATCTCACTTGTCCCGTCCGTGACGGTGAAGCGCAGGCTTTCACCCGGGATCGCCGTCAGGCGCCCGCGGACCTGGATCACAGGCTCCGGCCTTGCCATCGCCTCGTCCAGCTGCCGCTGACTGATGAGCCTGTGCACCTTCTCGCCCTTTTTCGCCTGAAGGCCGGGCCGCAGCCGAATGCGCACCGTGTCGCCCGTTCTGCCGCTGGGACCCGAGTAGGTCATCTCCGCCTTCTCGCGCATGCCAAAGCACAGCTGGTCCCCGTCGTCCAGGTCCCGGTACAGCCGCACCAGGGCCATCTGTCCCTGGGAGAGAAGCACCTCGCCCACCTCGATCCCCGTGTGCCGCGGATGCTTTTCGTCGATGACGCCCGCATCCTCCGTGCCCATGGCATAGCCCGGCATCAGGGAGCCGCGCTGGAACATCTGCCGGAGGCTTTCCATCTCGTCCTCCGGAACACGTCTCCAGGGCGCCTCCAGGCCGCGCCGGTAGCTCTCCGTCACGACCTCCACATACTCGGGCCGCTTGAGCCGCCCCTCCAGCTTCACGGACTTTACGCCCGCGTCCTGAAGTTCGCCCAGATGCTCCCGCATGCAGATGTCCCTCGGGGAGAGCCAGGCGCCTTCCTTCCCATCAAACACGTACGGCAGACGGCAGGGCTGGGCACAGCGCCCGCGGTTGCCGCTGCGCTCCCCGATGGATGAGGACATGAGGCACTGCCCGGAGACGCACACGCACAGCGCTCCGTGCCCGAAGACCTCGATCTCAATGTCCTCCTCGCAGCACTTCCTGATTTCACTGAGGCTGCACTCCCGCGCGAGGACCACCCGCGACATGCCCTGCATCCTGCACCAGCTGGCGCCCGTCAGGTTATGAATCGTCATCTGGGTGGAGGCGTGCACGGAAAGCTTCGGGTGGCGCGAGAGCACGGTGTCCATGACGCCAAGGTCCTGCACCAGCACAGCGTCTGCCCCGGCATCCTCGAGAAACTGAAGGACCCGGTCCACCTCCTGAAGCTCCCGGTCCTTCACCAGGATATTCACGGCCACGTGGACCCTGACGCCGTGCAGATGGCAGTACCTGACCGCCTCCCTCAGCGCCTCCTCGTCGAAGTTCCCGGCACCGGCCCGTGCGCTGAAGGCGGAGAACCCGAGATATACCGCGTCTGCGCCGCCGCTCACGGCCCTGTGGAGCGATTCCATGGAGCCTGCAGGGGCAAGATTTTCCATGCGCTGCGTGATTCTCTCTTCCATTGTTTCGCTTCCGCCCTTATTTCAGTCGTGCCTCATGGACCATGAGCTCCAGATCTGCGATCCTGTCCTCCCGCCGCACCAGCGTTCTGGTCAGCTCGTCGATCTTTTTTCTGGACGCTTCCTCGCTCTCCTCCAGTTTCACCTGGGTGTCCCTCAGCTCCCGCCGCACGCGGCTCACCTCATCCTGGGCGCGGATCACCTCGTCTGCGAGGGAGACCACGGAGACCAGGCCCACCTGATCGGGCTTGAGGTGCATGACCCGCGCCGTCTCCTGAAGGTTCCTGTCCGCCAGCGCTTCCACCCGGTGGATGTGCTCGTCCGTGTCGTTGGTCATCATGGAAAAGGCTTTCCCTGCCACATGCAATGTGACCTTACGTTTTTCCGCCATGGCGCATTCCTATTCCTGTCTGCTTTTTATCTGTCTGAGTCCGTCGTGCTCTACCTGGTCTACAGAAAAGGGTGCAGGGACGGTCTGTCGCCTCCTGTACCCTTTTGCATGATCACCGGGCCGGAAAAGGCGGTCCGATTCTTTTTCTTCTCAGGCAATCTGATCAAACGGGTAATCCCGTCCGTAGGTCTCCACCCGGATGGACTGGATCACCTGATCCTCCAGGGGCCTGTCCCGCATGTCGCGCTTCACATTGGCGATCTCCAGGGCCGCCTCCACGCCCTCCAGCACCTTTCCGAAGGCCGCATACTGGCCGTCGAGGTGGGGGGAGGTGCTGGTCATGATGAAGAACTGGCTGCCAGCAGAGTCGGGCATCATGGAGCGGGCCATGGACAGCACGCCGGGGGTGTGCCGGAGGGGGTTGTTCACGCCGTTGAGCGCAAACTCGCCCTTGATGGAGTACCCCGGGCCGCCCGTGCCGGTGCCCTTGGGGTCGCCGCCCTGGATCATGAAGCCGGGGATCACGCGGTGGAAGATCAGTCCGTCATAGAAGCCGCTGTTGGCCAGCGCCACGAAATTGCCCACGGACTGGGGTGCCACGTCGGGGTACAGTTCCCCCTTCATTTCTTTGCCGTTCTGAAGTACAATCACAAACGTTGGATTCTGAGGTGTATTGGACATATTGGTTACGTCTCCTTCCGGATCCTTTGTTCCTGGGGTATGATCTTCCGTATTTTATTTCTGCCTTTTTTGCGGCAGTATGCGGCAGATATGCGCACAGCGGGTATTTTACCAAGCTGCATGCGCCATTGCAAGGTTTGCGCCTTTTTCCCGCCGCTTTTCACATCCGGACAGGGGGCTTTCTCATGGCTGAACGAAAACATGATGCCAAAACATGCGCATCACATCTCAATATCGGCATCTTCGCCCACGTCGATGCCGGCAAGACCACCCTCTCAGAGCAGTTCCTGGTGCGCTCCGGCCGGGTGCGCGAGATGGGCTCGGTGGATGCCGGGAGCGCCCACACGGACCTGCTGCCCGTGGAGCGGCGGCGCGGCATCTCCGTGAAGGCCACCTGCACCTCCTTCACCTGGAAGGGCACCGGGGTGAACCTGGTGGACACCCCCGGCCA
>JAFUBA010000010.1 GCA_017460395.1 Clostridia bacterium
AGGGCTCGCCGCTGTCTGTATAGTAGCGCTCCTCCAGCAGCAGGTCCTTGGCCTGATAGACCCGCGTCAGGTTCTGATAGCCGGCCTTGCAGGCGATGGGGGCACCGTCCGTCCCGAAGTAGGCTTCCGCCACCACGTTGCCGAAGGTGTCGTATGCCTTCTCGATGGCGGCATAGGTGTCCTTGACCGCGGTCGGAAGACCGTCCTCGTTAAGGTATTCCTCGCGGATGACCTGATTCTTCTCATTGTATGCGCGAAGGATACCGGCATAGCCGGCGGTACTTTTGATCATCCAGCCGTCCGTGCCATAGTACCTTTCACTTGTCAGGTTGCCTGCATCATCCAGCTCCCGCACGCGGGCGGCGTAGCCTGCCGTCGAGAGGACCGGGGCACCGTTTTCATCAAAGTAGCGCTCCTCCAGCAGCTGTCCCTTGGCGCGGTAGACCCGCTCCACCTTCTGGTAGCCCGCCTTGCTCGCGATGGGCGCGCCGTCCGGGCCCTCGTAGCGCTCGCTGTCCGTGTTGCCAAATTCGTCATAGGTCCGGTACACGGCGGCATAGGTATCCTTTGGCACCACAGGGGTGCCCGTCTCGTCAAACCATCTCTGCTCAATGACCTGGTTCAGCTCATTGTATACGCTCTCCACCCGGGCATAGCCGGCGGTGGACATGGTCATGAGGCCCGTGCCGTCAAGGTAGCTCTCCGACAGGACATTGCCCTTCCCGTCCAGCTCCCGCACGCGGGATGCATACCCGGCGCTGACCGTAAACGGCCTGCCCTGCACGTCAAAGTAATCTTCACTGGTCAATTGGCCCTTGGCCTGGTAGGTTCTCTTCACCTTCTGGTAGCCGGCGGTGTTCGGTGCGGGCACACCGTCCTCGCCGATGTACTCTTCCTGAATCACGTTGCCGAAGTCATCGAAGGTCCGGTAGACGGCGGCATAGCCGTCCTTCTGCGCGACGAGACGGCTGTCCGCATCCCGCCATGCTTCATATGTGACCTGCTTTTTCGCATCGTAGGTGCGCTCATGAATGGAGAAGCCGGAGGTGGACATGGCAGCGTTCCCGTCCACATCCTCAAAGGTCTCCACCAGAATATTGCCCACATCGTCCAGGACCCTGCTCTTTGCATGGTACCCGGCATCCAGGACCATCTGGCTACCTTCGGCATCAAAATAGCCTTCCCATGTCAGCTTACCCTTGGCGATATAGGTGCGACGGACGGTGGCATAGCCTGCCTTGCAGGGAACAGGCGCGCCCTGCCCGTCAAAGTAGGATTCCTCCGACACATTGCCCCACGCATCGTACACCCTGTGAACGCTCGCATAGGTGTCTTTGACGGGGGTCGGGGTGTCCGTCTCGTCAAACCAGCTCTCCTCGGTCGCAAGGTTCGACTCATTGAAGGTCTTGCGGATGACGGCATAGCCGGCGGTGGACATCACCAGGGCATCATCTGTGCCAAAATACCGCTCCTCCAGCACGTTGCCCTTCTCGTCCAGCACCCTGCTTCGCCTGGCGTAGCCGGCTGTCTGAAGGACCGGGTTGCCCTCCTGGTCAAAATACCTTTCATCCAGCAGCTGGCCCTTAGCCCTGTACGCTCGCACGACCGAGGCATACCCGGCCTTGCAGAGGATGGGGCTGTTGTCACCGTCAAAGTATTTTTCCTCCGCCGTGTTGCCGTATGCATCAAACACACGCTCCACAGCGCTGTAGGTATCCTTGAGCGGGATGGGGCTGTCCTCCGGATCCAGCCAGGCCTCGCGCCTGACCTGGCCCTTCTCGTCATACTCGCGAAGAAGGGTTGCATAGCCGGCTGCGGCCATGACCTTTTCATGGTTCACATCAAAATACGTGGTCTGAAGGGCTCTGCCCAGGGCGTCGTTCAAGCGCTCCATACTGTGGTAGCCGTCGGTGCTCTCCACCTGCTCGCCACTGAGACCGAAATAGCTCTCCGTCTTCAGCACCTTGGCCCGCTCATAGACCCGCCTGATCTCCGCGTAGCCCTTGGCCACAAGGATCGGCGCACCGTCCGTGCCAAAGTAGGTTTCCCGCGTCACATCGCCCTTGCCGTTATATTCTTTCCTGATCTCGGCATAGCCCGCCTTGGAGAGAACGCTGTTGCCCTCGGCATCCGCATACTTTTCGGACACCAGGAGCTTATTGTCATAGACCCTGCGGATCTCGCAGATGCCGTCAGCGTCATTCACGCGCTTCCCGTCCGCACTCAGGCGCTCCTCGAGGATCGTGGAGCCGTTGGCATCCGTGAGGTAGTGGATCGCGGCATAGCCGGCTGCCAGGGTCATGGGTTCGGCGTTCACGTCATAGTAGGTCACCACATAGTCCCTTGAGGATGTGCCGTAGGTGCGCCTTGTGTAGGCAAACTCCTTGCCGGAGAGCGCCACAATCTGGTCATCCACGTCCCGGTAGATGGTGGCAGCCACGTTCCCGAAGGGGGAATACTCGTTGGTGAGATGGGCATAACCGGCCTCGATCATCACGGGGGCATAGTCCAGGCCCAGGTAATCCTGCGTCACCACATTCCCGTTGCCGTTGTAGGAGTAGTTGATCTGATGGTACCCCTTGGCGTGGACCGTCTCCTGTCCCCCGAGGTAGTAGGTCTCCGAGACCTTCAGTCCGTCCTCATATTCATAGCGGATCTCGTCATAGCCCTCAGGGAAGGCGAAGGCCGACCCGTCCTCGGCAAAATACTGGATCCTCAGATGGTTGCCGTCGTCATCGTTGTCATACTTCACCGACGCATAGCCCTGCTTGGAGGCCACGGCGTTTCCATCCGCATCCTGATAGCTCTCGGAGTTCAGCTTGCGGTTGTTGTCGTAGCCGTAGAGAATCACCTGATAGCCGTCCACGCCGTTGATGGGCTTTTTCTCCGCATCCAGGAAGGCTGTGGAACGCAGGCGGTTATTGTAGTAGTAGCGCTCCTCCACGGCATACCCGAGGGAGTCCACCACCAGCAGCTTGTCATCCTCATCGTAGTACAGCCTGCTGGTCACCTGTCCCCTGGTGGTGTAGTTGGTGTCGATGCGGCTGTATCCCTTGCTGATGCGGATCCGCTCGCCCTCGGCGCCATAGTAGCGCAGGGAGGCCACACGGTTCCTGTTGCCCAGGATCGTGTGCAGGCCGCAGTATTCTCCGCTCACCCAGAAGGGAGAATCGTCACTGTTGTAATAATAGCGGATCGATTCGGAGGATTTGGGATAGGTCGTCTTCACATACGCATAGCCCTGGGGGCCCGGCACCAGGCTGCCGTCTGCGCCCTTCCAGTATTCGCCGGTCAGTTTGCCATAGGTGTACTCGCACTCATGGATGGCATACCCGAGCTTTTTGTTCAGCACCACCTGGCCGTCCGGATCATAGTAGGTGGTCCTCAGTTCGCTCTTGCCCTGGTACTCGATCTTGGAGTAGGCATACCCCTCGGGGCCCGTCATGTACTGACCGTTCTCATCCGTGTACTGATCGCCGATCTTCTGCCGGCCGTCGGTCGTGTTGCCCTTGTAAAGGGTCTGATAGCTGGCATAGAACGTGTCCGAGGACACCAGCTTGCCCGCAGCATTGTAGTGATTGGTGTACTCGTGCTGCTTGTTAAAGTACTTGACAATCTCCTTGGCCCAGCCGTCCGGGCCGTCCACGAGATTCCCGTCCTTGTCCCTGTAGACCGTCTCCGTCACCCGGTTATACTTGTCCGTCTTGCAGGACATGACGGCATAGCCGTCCACAGAGTTGGTGAGATTGTCCTGAGCATCAAAAAACGAGCGCTTCAGGAGTACTTTCCTTGCAGACTTGTACTCACTGTGCACCTTGGCATATCCGAGGTCCTCTGCCACCGTGACCTCGCCCTGGGCGTTATAGTAGGTCGTCCAGGTGATCTTGCCGTACTTATTATAGGTATTTCTCGCCTCCAGCTCGCTTGAGACCTCGGCCAGCCCGCCGGATACGCCAAGGGCGACGATCAGCACGGTGAGGGCATGGAAGAAAACAAGCAGGAAACGGCGCCTGTTTTTTGTCATCATCGGTACACATCCTGTTCTGTGGATTTGAAGTAGATTTTTCAAGTAGAAGGGACTCTCCCATGAAACGGAGATCGTCCCAAAAAATAGCTGTCCTCTCTTATGCGGAAATTGTACTGCCAGGAAAGTATACAGCAGCTATATGGAAAAGCCAAAAAATGCATAGAATCTCCGGCATTCAGCGGCTTTTTTACATCTCCGGCTTCCAGTACAGCTCCATGTCCCGCCTGAGCTCCCACCGGGCCTGCGCGTCACTCAGGATCTTCTTTTTGGACCCCTCACACGCGTCCAGCGTCCTTACAAGGATCTGCTCTGCCAGCTCCTCGAGCTGCTCGCCTGCGTGCACCCTGACGCCGTGCTCGAAGAACTTGTCCTCCGCCCCGCTGCAGTCCTCCGTCTCTGCTCCCTCAGGCAGGCAGCCCGCTTCCCGAAGCTCCAGGAGCACCCTTTCCTCGGTCACGAGATAGGGATGACGGCAGAGGAGGTTTACAGAAAGCAGCGGCACGCCGCTGTCCACATGGAGGAGCTTGCCCGCCTGGTGAAAGCAGAGGTATTCGTCGAAAAGGCCCCGGTCCCGCGCCAGACACGCAAGACGCCTGCAGAACGCCTGTCCCTCATCCCCGGGGACGGACTTTTCCCTTTTCGCATCCCGCTTTTCTGATTCGTCGCAGATGCTCTCGTCCTCCCGCAGATCCCGAACCAGCCTGACCATGATTTCCCCGCAGGTTTCCGCGTCTGTCACCGCGCGATGGCTCTGTCGGTTGTTCACGCCATAGCGCGCTGCCACCGTTTCCTGGCGATGATCTGGCAGCATCGGCATCACCTTTCTGGAGAGCGCACAGGTATCCGCATACAGAATGTCTGCGCTGTACCCGTACCTTCTCAGATCCGTGGCAAGAAACTTCATGTCGAAGGTGGCGTTGTGGCCCACGATGACGGTATCCCCCTGCAGGGCATCCCCGAGAAAGGCTACCAGTTCCCGGTAAACCTGATCCGGTTCCGGTGCATTTCGCACCATCGCGCTGGATATGCGGTTCACCATGTAGGCCTCGCGGGGCACATAGTCGGTAGAATGAAGGAGGCTGCCATAGCGCCTGACGGCCTTTCCCTTTTCGAACAGCACAGCGCCGACCTCGATAATCCTGCAGTAGTAGCAGTCAAGCCCCGTCGTCTCCGTGTCAAAGGCGATGAACCGGTCCTCAAGATGGCTGAGGAGTGTCGTATTGCACTTGAGTTTCGTATAATTGATCGCCATTTGGTTCTCCATGCTTCTTCACGTTTTCGCCAGGATTTTCCCCCGGCGCCGGCACACAAAATGCCGACTTACAGTATACAGGTTTGAGCTTTCTGCTGCAAACGCTTCTTTCGTCATTTCAGGCGGTTTCAGGCATAAAAAAAGCTCCCGCGCTTGCAGGAGCGTCCATGCTGATGGCGGGACTCGAACCCGCACGTCCGAAGACAGGGGATTTTAAGTCCCCGGTGTCTGCCATTCCACCACATCAGCGTGTCGGACAGGTACAGGTGGCATTATAACACGCCTTCTCTTCAAGTCAAATCGCGAAAGGCCCCAAAAGGCGCGAAAATCATGCGCCTTTTGGGGCCATAGGAGAGAATCAGGCAAACCGTTTTTCGGTCAGAAGTCCCACGATGGCCGTGTAGATCAGGCTGATACCCTCTGCAATCACGAGCCAGGAGGTGGCTGCGTTGGTCATGGCGATCACCACGCCGGCCAGGATCGTGATCCCGGCCAGGACCATGATCAGGACATCATGACCCAGACGAATGCCGCCGATGAGCCACTGGACACCATAGATGATCAGCATGGCGCCCACGAGGATGTTGATCAGGCTGTCAAAGCGGCCGGGATTGAGGAGAATCCACAAGCCTGCGACCAAAAACAGACAGTTGCCCAAAAGGTGCGAGAGTGCCTCGGGCGCCTTGGACTTGACCTTCCACCAGGCGATGATGCCGGAGAGTGCCGTCAGCATCAGACCGATGGCAAAAACCACATAGAGAATGTCCTTGAACAGCTGTCTGCCCACGATCATCAGAATACCGATCACGGCGAGAATCAGCCACTGGGGAATACCGCGTTTATTCATGGATGTACCCCTTTCCATTGTCCCTGAAGTCCGCACCCGGGATATGATCTTCCGGTGCAGGAGGAATTATACCACGTTTCCGGGGAAACACCTCGATCATTTTTCATCTTTCATGGAATTCTCAGGCATTTCTCAGAAGCCGGAAAAAGCCGGTGCAGTCGCACCGGCAAAATGGTCACATGATCACCCGAATCGTATCGCCGTCCTTCAGCATGCTGTCGCTCAGCACCTCACCTTTGGCCTCGCTGTCGCCGATCAGGATCTTCCGCACGCCGCCCTCGCGGTGATCCAGGTTTTCCACCCGGATATGCAGACGCTTTCCGCGGAACACCTTCTCCATGGTGAACCCGTCCCAGGAAGAAGGAATCGAGGGTGAGATGCGAAGGCCCTCGGGCGTGGGGCGAAGGCCCAGGATGCCCTCCACCATGCCCACCATCACGGTGCTGGCAGTCCCCGTGAGCCAGTGCACATGGGCCCGGCCGGGCTGAGGTGTCAGGTGTCCCTCAATGAACTGGGAATGCACGTAGGGCTCCACTTCACGGATTTCCGCCCGGTCATTGTAGGCGCTGGGGCAGCTCTCCTTGAAGTAGCGGAAGGCACGGTCGCCGTGGTTCATGAGCGCTTCCGCCAGGATCGCCCAGCCCTGAGCCTGGCAGAAGATGCCGCCGTTCTCTTTGGTGGTGGGGTTGAACAGCACCATTGCGGCGCCGTCAAAGGCATGCTGCACGTAGCAGGGCGTGAGAAGCTCAATGCCGTTTTCGGTGTTCAGGAGCTTCTCCACGCTGTCCAGGCTCTTTTCCGCCTGATCCTTTGTCGCCACGCCCGAGATCACGCACCAGGACTGGGGATTGAGCCACATGGCTGCCTCGGGATCATGCTTGGATCCGATGATCGCACCGTCCTGTGTGTAGCCGCGGCGGAAGCGGTCGTCCTCCCAGAAGTGCTGGTTGATCTTCTCCGTCATCTCCCTGAGCGTCGTGCGGAGGAACTGACGGTACTCTTCCTCGCCCTCCAGGCCGTCCATCAGCTCATCCAGCTGCCGCAGAGCCAGACAGAACTGGAAGGCCACAAAGGAGCTCTCGCCCTGGGCACCCAGCTTCAGACAGTCATTCCAGTCCGCATGGAGACCGGCCGGCATGCCATGGGCCCCCAGATGGTGCATGGTAAAGTCGATCGCCCGCTTGAGGTGGTCAAGCACCGTGCCCTGATCCTCATCCGCATAGGGGATCACCTCTTTGAGAAAGTCTTTATCCCCTGTCTCTGCGATGTATTTGTAGACCGTCGGGAAGAGCCACAGCGCGTCGTCCGCCCGATAGTGCGGGTGGCCCGTGCTCTTCACGTAGCTCTCGTCCTCCGGCTTGTCCTCATGGCCGGGGTTGTGGGTATACTTGACCAGAGGCAGGCCGGCGCCGTGGTGCACCTGGGCGGAGAGCATGAAGCGGATGCGCTCCCTGGCCATCTCGGGATCGAGGTGGATGATGCCCTGAATGTCCTGGACGGTATCGCGGTAGCCGTAGCCGTTGCGCTCGCCGCAGTAGATCAGGCTGGCCGCCCTGCTCCACACGAAGGTGGTAAAGCACTGGAAGGCATTCCAGGTGTTGACCATCTGGTTGAGATCCTGGTCGGGTGTATTGATCTGAAGGTTTGCCAGCTTCCCGTGCCAGTAGTCGATCAGCTCCTGCCATTCCTTCCGGACGGTCTGTTCAGGATCCGCATAGGCTGCCATGATGGCGCGTGCCTCCGTCTCGCCCTTCTGTCCCAGAAGGAAGGCCACGGTCCTCTCCTCGCCGGGTGCCAGCTCCAGAACGGTGTGCAGTGCGCCGCAGGGATTGCCGTTAAAGTTCACGGTGTTGTCCAGTCTTCCGTCCATGACGCCCTGCGGCTCATGGAAGCGGTGCTGTCCCAGGAACCGCTCTCTGCGGCCCGTGAAGCTCTTCACCTCTGCGCCCGCCATGCCAAAGAACCGCTCAGAGCCGTTTTCGCCCTTCTCGTCCACGTGGCAGAAGCGGTTGATCCGCTCAAGGATGAAGTTGTCCATGAACTCTGTCTGGGTGATGAACTGCGTGTACTGCATGTTCACCAGGTCCTGGGTGTAGAAGCTTTCGGTGGTAAACTCGCAGTATCCGAAAAGGCCGATCTTCCTTGGCCTGTCAGAATTGTTCTTCACGCTCACGCGCCACACCTCGTGCGTTGCACCCATGGGCACATAGTAGAGGGCCCTGGAGGCAATGCCCCGATAGCTGGACTCGATCTGCGTGTAGGAGGTACCGTGCCGGGTGATGGTCTCATATTCTTTGAGATCCTTCTCCACCGGCCGCCAGGATGCCGACCAGAAGTCCCCGTCTTCCTCGTCCCGCAGATACACATACCTGCCGGGCTCATCAAACTGATTGAACATATAGCGGAGAATGCGGCCGGCAGCGCCGGACTTCACGAAGCTGTACCCGCCGGCATTCTGTGTCACGATCGCGCCGTACTCCGGTGATCCCAGATAGTTGGCCCAGGGCATGGGCGTTCTGGGATCGGTGATCACATACTCCCGCTTCTCATTGTCAAAATAGCCAAACTGCATAAAACATCCTCCCGGTTTTTCCTCTGTTGTGATTTTCCTCGGTTGTGCTCTGCCGCAATCTGAGCAGCGCCTTAAGTCGCGTGGAGTATACGCCAAGGGCCCCCCTGCGTCAATCTGAAGAAAAAAGGCCTGCAGAGGATTGTTCCTTCTGCAGGCCAGATATTCATTCTCCAAGAAACCGCCGCAGGAATTCCCGAGTCCTGAGGTCCTTCGGTGACACAAGCACCTGCGAGGGCGGGCCTTCCTCCACGATCACGCCGTCCGCCATGTACACCACCTGGCTGCTGACGTCCCGCGCAAAGCTCATCTCGTGGGTCACCACCAGCATGGTCATCTTCTCGGCGGCAAGCTCCTTCATGACATCCAGCACCTCGCCCACCATCTCGGGGTCAAGGGCCGATGTCGGCTCGTCAAAGAGCAGTACTTCCGGCTCCATCGCCAGCGCCCTTGCGATGGCGACACGCTGCTTCTGTCCGCCGGAGATCTGGGCCGGACGGGCATTGATGTAGGGCAGCATGCCCACCTTCTTGAGGTAGAACTTCGCCCTCGCCACGGCCTCGTCCTTTTTTACCCTGTTCACCTTCCGCTGTCCGATGACGCAGTTGTCGAGCACCGTGAGATTGTTAAAGAGGTTGAAACTCTGAAACACCATCCCTACGCGGGCGCGGTAGGCATTCTGATTGATCTTTCCGCCCGTGACGCTCTCACTGTGAAAGAGAATCTCTCCCGTGGTCAGCGTCTCCAGAAGATTGATGCAGCGAAGGAGCGTGCTCTTGCCGCTGCCGCTGGCCCCGATGATGGAGGTCACATCGCCCTTTCGGACCGTGAAGTCCACATCCTTGAGCACCGCATGGTTTCCAAATGTCTTGGACAGGTGCCGGATTTCCAGAATGCTGTCACTCATGGCTTCTCCCCCTGATAATCCCGGCTTTTTTCCTCATAGGGAGCAGCACCGGAAAACTGATAGGTCCCGGCGGTCATCACCAGCTGATCCTCGCTGACCAGCTCGTAGTTTCCCTTGCCCTGAAGACGCTTTTCCAGCGCCCTGAGGAGGAAGCTGGCCAGAAGGGTCAGGAACAGATATCCGCCCATCTCCAGGAAGGCCGAGGGGAAATACTTGAACACCGCCCCGCTGACCATCTTGTGCACCGCAAAGAAATCCTGGAAGCCGATGATGAACATCACCGAGGTGTCCTTCACGTTGATGATGTAGTTGTTGCCGATCTGCGGCAGGATGTTGCGCAGGGTCTGGGGGAGAATCACAGAGAGCATGGTCTGAAAGTGGTTCATGCCAATCGCCTTTGCGCCCTCAAACTGGCCCGCATCAATGCTCATGATGCCGCCGCGCACGGATTCTGCCATGTAGGCGCCGGTGTTGATGGACACCACCAGGATGCTGACCGTCCAGATGTCCCGGAAGGCCATCCCGAAGAAATAGGGCATGCCGTAATAGATGAAGACAGCCTGCAGAATCATGGGCGTCCCGCGAAAGACCTCCACGTAGATTCGGATCACGATCCTCAGAAGCTTCAGGAAAAACCGCTTGGCCAGATTGTCCCCCTTCGCGCAGGGGATCGTCTGCAGAATACCGCACACAAATCCGATCACGCAGCCGATGAGGGTGGAAACCGTGGCCAGAACCAGCGTGTTCCAGATGCCTGTCAGATAGACCGTGCCATACTTTGCCCAGATGATGCCGATATCCGAAAACAGTTGTTCGAGCATGTTCATCCTCGCTTGAATTCATCCCGGGCATATGCGCCCCGGAAAAGACTCCTGCTTATTCGCTCAGCGGCTGTACCGCGATGGCCTCTGCCATGAGGGCATTGAAGTCGTCCGCGGTCTTCTCCCCAAGATAGGCGTTCATGGCGTCCAGCAGGACAGTGTTTCCCTTCTGCACGGAGATGCCGATGTTGATGTCCTCATCGGACACCACGAAGTCATCCCCCGAGCCTGCAAAGTCCAGAAGCTTCAGCTCCGGATAGGCGATCAGGGCGCCCTGGGCCGTGGGCATGTCGGTGCACACAAAGTCCACCATGCCGGAGGCCACGGCCATCAGCATGGCAGGGGCGGACTCTGCCGGGGGCACCACGGTGGCACCCGCCACCTGGGGCAGGCAGGTATCATACCAGATGGTGCCGCTCTGGCTGGTGGCAGTTCCCTTCAGATCGCTGATTCCCTTGGCCTCGGCATTGGCATTGCCTTCCTTTGCAAGGCACACGATGGTCGCATACAGATAGGGGCCTGCAAAGTCCACCGACTCCATGCGCTCCTCCGTCATGCTCTGACCTGCGATGACCGCGTCCACGATACCGCTCTGCACGGCCGGAATCAGGCTGTCCCAGTCCAGCTGCACAACCTCCAGCTCCCAGCCGTTGGCCTCGCAGATGGCCTTGGCCATCATGACATCATAGCCGTTGGCATACATGCCGGGCTTTTCTTTGATCGGAACCGCGCCGTTGCTGTCATCGGGCTGAGCCCAGTTGTAGGGGGCGTACCCGCACTCCATCGCAACCGTCAGAACCCCGTCCTCCACGCCGGAGGGCACATCCGCAAGCGCAAAGGTGCACATAACCATCATGGCGAGCACCAGACACACAGAAACCCATTTCTTCATTGCAGACATCCTTTTGCCTCCTGATTCTGTCCTTTGGTAGATTGTGCCGTACACAGGCTCCATGCCTGGAATCGCCGCAAAAAGAAAAAGCAGCGATGCCATCGCTGCCCGTCTGTCCCATTCCAGGACCCATTGTCAGACTTCAGTGATAGCACTCCATGGCCCGGCGCCATGACAGTCAGAAAGATGTTCTCCTTCTGCCCAATGGACGCTCCAGCCAGAAGTGCCCATTTCGGCGGTGTCCCCTTTCCATCGCTTTCTCTGCCCCGGCCGGGCTCCAGCGTGTACTCATGTTCACCGCGCCTCTATACGCGTGCTATCCTACCAGAAAAGAGAAGGCGCGCAAGGGTCTTTTTGTCTTCTTTTTGCATTTTATGTTTTTTCCCGTGGAATTTCGCCTGGCGGTCTTTTGTGCAAGTTGCACAAAAAAGCAGGTTCCATTTTTGTGGAATCTGTCTATTTCCCGTCCGTTTTCTGCCATGTATAATCTGGGTCAGTCGAGTGAAAGCAGTTCTTCTGCTGAAGCGCCAGTATGAAATTGGAGGAAAAACATATGGCAAGCGTATCCCTTAAGCACATCTACAAGGTCTATCAGGGCGGCGTCACCGCTGTGAGCGACTTCTGCCTGGACATCGAAGACAAGGAATTCATCGTGCTGGTCGGACCTTCCGGCTGCGGCAAGTCCACCACCCTGCGTATGGTCGCCGGTCTGGAAGAGATTTCCGATGGCGAGCTGTACATCGGTGACCGTCTCATGAACGACGTCGCTCCCAAGGACCGCGACATCGCCATGGTGTTCCAGAACTACGCTCTGTATCCCCATATGACCGTGTTCGATAACATGGCATTCGGCCTCAAGCTGCGCAAGACCCCCAAGGATGAGATCAAGCGCCGTGTGGAAGAAGCCGCCAAGATCCTGGACATCGCTCACCTGCTCAACCGTAAGCCGAAGGCTCTCTCCGGCGGCCAGCGTCAGCGTGTTGCTCTGGGCCGTGCTATCGTCCGTGAGCCCAAGGTCTTCCTGTTCGACGAGCCTCTGTCCAACCTGGACGCCAAGCTCCGTGTTGCCATGAGAACAGAGATCACCAAGCTCCATCAGCGCCTGCAGACCACCTTCATCTATGTTACCCACGACCAGACTGAAGCTATGACCATGGCAAGCCGTATCGTGGTTATGAGAGACGGCGTTGTGCAGCAGGTGGATACTCCCCAGAACCTGTACGACTTCCCCGGCAACGAGTTCGTCGCTGGCTTCATCGGCAGCCCCCAGATGAACTTCTTCAACGTCAAGCTGTCCAAGGAAGGCCAGGATGTCGTGGCTACCTTCGGCGACAACAAGATCGTTGTGCCCGGCAGCAAGGTTGCCAAGTTTGTTGACGAGAGCTACATCGGCAAGGAAGTTGTCATGGGTATCCGTCCCGAGAACATCGGCGATGGCGAAGCCATGCTCGCTACCTACAGCAATGCAGCCATCAATGTGAACGTGGAAGTCACCGAGCAGATGGGCTCTGAGACCTATCTGTACCTGACCACCACCGGCAAGGAAGGCAACATCATCGCTCGCGTTGATCCCCGCACCACCAGCCGTGCCGGCGACAAGATCCGCGTAGCTTTCGATGTGAACCACCTGCACTTCTTCGACAAGGACACCGAGAAGACCATCCTGAATCGGTAATTCCTTGTAAGAAATTTATGCAAGTAGAGAAGCGGCTACCCCATTGGGGCAGCCGCTCTTTTGCTGTATTCATCTCAGAAACCGCCTCTGTCCAGCAGCTTCAGTCGCTCCTCCATCATCGTCTCCGGATCCTCCGGATCCTTCGCCTCATCGATCTGTCTGCGGATTTCCAGCATCTCCCGGTCCAGCTCTGCTGCCCGGTCCGCGCAGTCCCGCAGCCGCCTGATCACATTCTCCTCGTGGGGAATCGCCTGCTTGTACTTCATGTGATGCTCCAGCGAGGCCCAGAAATCCATGGCAATGGTCCGAATCTGTACCTCCACCGTCATCTCCCGCCGCACCCTGGAAAAATACACAGGGATGGACACGATCAGGTGCAGGCTCCGGTAGCCGCTCTCCTTGGGGTTTGCAATATAGTCCTTTTTGGAGATCAATTGCACATCGTCCTGTGAGAGCAGGGCCTCCGCGAGGGTGTAGATATCGTCCTCATAGGAGCAGATGATCCGGATGCCGGCAATGTCGTGCACCGTCTTCTCCATGTTCTCCAGGTTGAAGGGCACACCCTTGCGGTACATCTTCATCAGGATGGACTGATTGCTCTTCAGCCGCGTCTGAATATGGTCGATGGGGTTTCTCTGAATCCTGGTGTTGAACTCCTCGTCCAGCACCTCAAACTTGGTCCGGATGGCATGCAGGGCACAGTCATACATCATCCTCAGTTCCTTGTATTCCACCATCCAGTCCATCATGTGCAGTGCCTGGGAGAATATCTCCTGGATCTCCTCCGGGCTCAGATCCATCTTCTTTGCAATATCCTGAAGATGCACCGCTGCTTTCCCCAGATCCCTGTCCGAGTCCGAAAGGAACCTGGTCAGTTCCGTTGTTTCCATGTGAAAGCTCCTTTATCTTTAAAGTGTCAGATGCACTTGATTTTCATGATCGTGTTCACCCATCCGACTTGATCCCATCCGGAAGAATCAGGGATGGTCTGCGGATATATACGATTTTCTGTCAAAAATCCGTTCCGAATCTTTGTAAAAACAGTATATCCCGCGTGTGTGAACTGATTATGTGCTCTTTTCTGTCTTCAGGCTTCTCATGCTTTTCACGGCCAGCGGCACTTCAAACAGCAGCATGCAGGACCAGCCGATGCAGCTGGAGATGGCAATGCCGGAAATGCCCATGGTTTTTGTGAGGAAGAAGGAACACAGCGCGCGAAGCCCCGCCTGGATGAAGGTGGACACCATGGTGATGCCCATCTGTCCCATGCCGCGGAAATATCCCTGAACGCCGTTGGTCATGGCCGGCCAGAGGTAGAAAAAGGCCATGTAGAAAAGATACTCGCTGCCAAGCGTGATGACGGTATCCGCCCCCTCGCCCGTCACAAAAGCGGCGACGAAGTAGCGGCGAAAGATCATGGTCACAAGGCCGATCAGGACCCAGTAGGAGGCCTCCAGCTTCATGCCCTCCAGGAATCCGCGGCGGATCCGCTCCTGTTTCCCTGCGCCACGATTCTGCGCAATCAGGGTCGACATGCCGGAGGATATGCTCTGTTCCGGAATGCAGGCAAAGTCATCCACCCGGGTGCATGCGTGAAAGGCCGCAATGGCGTGAAGGCCCAGGGCGTTCACATTCCCCTGGATCAGCAGCTTGCAGATCGGCTGGATCGCCTGCTGAAGAGCTGTGGGAAGACCGTAGTGGAGCATCTTTTTCCCGAGTGTTCTCTCGATGCGCCACTCGCCCTTCCCGGGCCACAGGTCTCGCACCTTCTTTCTCAGGTAAATGAGGGCCAGCATGGCGCTGACGGCTTCCGCCACCACCGTCGTGACAGCAGAGCACAGGATCCCGAAGCGGAAGATCCCAAGAAAAATCAGGTCCAGCACGGCATTGAGGATCGCAGAGCAGGCCAGGAACCACAGGGGCGTTTTTGTATCGCCAACGCTCTTGAGTGCGGCGGAGAGGGCATTATACAGAAAGGTGAAGGGCGCCCCGAGAAAGGTTACCCGAAGATACAGTACCGCGATATCAAAAATGTCACCCGGCACCTGCAGCGCGTAAAGCAAAACGGGCGTCAGCGCCAGGCCGAGCAGGGTCACCGCAAGACAGACGGCGCCTCCCGAGAGGAGCATCGTGCCCACGGTCTCCCGGAGACGTTCCTTCTTTCCCGCGCCGAAAAACTCGCTCATCAGCACACCCGCGCCGATGCACATGCCCGAGATGGCGAGAATCACCAGGTTCATGACCGGACCTGCCACCCCTTCCGCGGCCAGCGCTTCCTTGCCGATGAACCGGCCCGCAATGATGGAGTCCACCGCGTTGTATGCCAGCTGCAGAAGATTGCCTAGAATCAGCGGCCACGCATATGCGATCAGATGCGTGCGCTCAGAACCTTTCGTCATGTCGCGTGAGGCCATGGTGATCACCCTGTTTCCTTTTTGAATTTGATTTTCTGTTTTTGGGGAGCTATACTGATTTTCGCAAAGATCCGATCTGGATCTTTGCTTAAACCGTATATACCCGAAGACCATCCAGATCTTTTCAGATTGTTCGAAGAGCGGGTATGCTACGGATTTGCCGCAAGCGTGATTCAAGGGGAATTTCTCCCCCGGTTTCGCGGTGGCATATCCAGTTTCGTAAAGCCAAAGGGCACGCAGCCCCCAGGCCTTCAAGAAAAGGAGGATGCAGCCGGCATCTTATGAACGGCATTATGTTACAGTCATTCCAGTGGGAGCTGCCCGAGGACGCTCAGCACTGGAAACGGCTCCATGATCAGGCAGTGCGCTTTGCCCATATGGGGATCACTTCCGTCTGGCTCCCGCCGGCCTATAAAGGCAGCGGCGGCGTGCAGGATGTAGGGTATGGCGTATATGATCTGTATGATCTGGGAGAATTTGATCAAAAGGGCTCTGTGCCCACAAAATATGGCACCCGGGATGAATATATCGAGTGTATCCATCGCCTCAAGGGCTGCGGCATGCAGACCCTTGGGGACGTGGTGCTGGGGCACCGCCTGGGTGCAGACGAGCGGGAACGCGTGCGTGTGCGCACCGTCAACCCGGACCACCGCATGGACATCTCCTCTGTCCCTGAGGACGGCGAGGTCTACACCCGCTTTATCTTCCCCGGCCGAAATGGCAGATACTCGTCCTTTGTCTGGGACCACAGGCGGTTCACGGGTGTGGACTATAACGCGCTGGATGATGCACACCATCTGTTCCTTCTGGACGGAAAAGCATGGGCACAGGACGTGGACGATGAGAAGGACAACTTTGACTATCTCATGGGCGCGGATGTGGACGTCACGGACCAGGAAGTGCAGGACGAACTCATCTCCTGGGCCCAGTGGTACCTGAAAGAGACCGGACTGGACGGCTTCCGCCTGGATGCGGTCAAGCACATCTCCGCCTCGTTTTACCAGACCTTCCTGATCCGCCTGAGGGAGCGGACCCGCCGCGAGGTCTATGCGGTCGGTGAATACTGGCACTGGGACGAGGGCCACCTTCGCACATACCTTGACCGGATCAAGTGCAAGCTGGACCTGTTTGACGTCCCGCTGCACCAGCACTTCCACGAGATCTCCACCTCCGGCGGAGGGTGGGACATGCGCAGGCTCTGGGAGGGCACCCTGACGGCGGATCTGCCGCTGCAGTCGGTGACCTTCGTGGACAACCATGACACCCAGCCAGGGCAGTCGCTGGAGAGCTGGTGCGACGGCTGGTTCAAGGCCTCCGCCTACGGACTGATCCTTCTGCACAAGGAGGGTTATCCGTGCGTGTTCTGGGGCGACCTGTTCGGGATCCCCACCAGAGGCATCGGCCCCGTCACAGAACTCCCCGCCCTCATGCAGCTGCGTATGCGCTGTGCCTACGGGGACGAGCACGGCTATTTCGACGATCCCCACCTCATCGGCTTCACCAGGGAAGGCATGGATGCTTTCCCGGACAGCGGACTGGCCTTTCTGTGCACAAACAAGGACGGCGGCGAAAAGAAAATGTATGTGGGGCAGCGCCATGCAGGACATGTCTTCCGATGCGTGGTCGGCGGCCAGGCACCCGTTAAAATCGATTCCGAGGGCTTCGGTGTCTTCCGAACAGACGGCGGGCGCTGTGCAGCCTACGCGCCCACGGGTACCCTGCACGGGTTCCTCTTCTCCGCCTTCTGGCATGCACGCCTCTCGCTCCGCTGCCGCTTCCCCTATCTGGCTCCGATCCTCTTCCCCACGAAGCTGGATGCATAAAAAGCAGCAACCATCCATATGGCAATGTAAAGGGACACGGGCAGGCAGCCTGTGTCCCTCATGTTTTGGTTTCCGTTTGTGCTTTTCTCCGGGCTTCCAGACGTCATGACCACATTTTCCACATTCCCATGTGTATGTCAAGGACGGCAAAAAACAGGCGGAAATCGCACAAATTCCGTGCCGCACAATAGAGAAACGCCCGAGGCAGATCTGCCGTCGGGCGGAAAAGTTGTCAGGAAAGCGGCCTGATCAGGATCAGGGGCGTCAGTTCTCCGCCCTGACCCGAGGGATTGTCCTTCATGGCATCCTGGATCTGGTCGTCTGTCAGGGGGAAGTCTTTGCACTTGCCCAGCTGGTTCTGATCGATATCGTTGGCATCCATCAGGACCACCGGCACGCCTGTATCCTTCTCCAGCTGATCGCACAGCTCCACCGGGTTGTCATTGTTGATCAGCGCCAGATCCTTGTAGCGGTCAAAGGCGGAGCGGAAGTAGAAGCCGTCGATGCCGGCTACGCCCTTGCCGCAGATCTTGTAAAACAGGCCGTGCACCCCAAAGGGCCGTGTGATGGCCGACACGAAGGCCGCAAACACCACTCTGGGTGCGCCGCAGATATCGATGGTCAATTGCATCTTGTAGGGCTCGTGCATGCCCACACCCGTGGAATTGATGCCGGCAAAGGGTGCCAGCAGCCTGGCCCAGAAGCCCGGGTGCACCTGATCCTTGGTTCGCACATTGCCCGTGCACATGGCCATAACTTTCGCGCCGAAGGCCAGGCAGTCACCCTTCTGATAGAGGGGCAGCACATACTTTTTCACCAGCTCTGCCTGGCTCTCTCCCACCTCCACGAAGTGGGTGTGAATGGCGTAGCGGTCATACTTTCTGCCGTCCCGTCCCTCGATGGTGCCGCGGTCAAAATATTCTACGCCGCATGACTGCCGGCGCTGCTCTTCCAGATTTTTGCCATCCTGGTGTTCTGCCATATCGATCCTTCTCTCCCTCTTGCACACATCTGTGTGCAGGCATAAAGCTGGTTCCCGGAAGGCCATAATGCACTTCCATCAAGATCCCATAAAGACACGTCTGTAAAGGATAATCGGACCTTTCCTGCCTGTCAATCACACCTTGCACCCTGCAGAACGAAACGGTATACTTTTTCTTCGTCCGGCCCTCCGGGTTTTGCCCGCAGCCGGCCTTACGGGGTCCATGAGCAAAAGACCCCGATGAAGTCAATCCTTTTCGCTGAAAAAGCATGTTTCAAAGGAGCTATCTCATGGCAAAGGCCATCAAAACCAACGTCATCCGGCACCTGACGGCGGCCGGCGTGAAATTTGAGACAAAGGAATATCCCGTCAGTGAAGATCATCTGGACGGGGTGACCATCGCCCGGGAAACGGGCATGGATCCGGACATGGTATATAAAACGCTGGTCCTGTGCGATGACGCGAGGGGACACCTGGTCTGCGTCATCCCCGTGGCCAGAGAACTGGACCTGAAGCAGGTGGCGCGGGCCACCGGCCACAAGAGCGTCTCCATGCTGCCCATGAAGGACCTGCTGCCGCTGACCGGGTATGTGCGGGGCGGCTGCAGTCCCATCGGGATGAAAAAGGCCTTCCCCACCTTCATCGATGAAGCCTGCCTTTCGCTTGACACCATGGCCGTCAGCGCAGGCATCCGGGGCTGTCAGGTGCTTCTTTCACCCCAGGACCTGATTGCCCAGTGCGGCGCCAGGACAGCATCACTATGCAGGGAGGAAATATGAGTCAAACAGTCAAAGAGCCCATTGCCTCAGAAAACATGATCCGGGAGTGCGCCATTCTGATTCCCTCCCTCGAGCCGGACAATCGCCTGCTCCCCTATGTGCAGGAGCTTTCCGCAGCTGGCTTTCAGCACATCCTGGTCATCGACGACGGATCCGGCGAAAATTACCGCGGGATCTTTCAGTCCATTGAGGATGCCGGCGCCACCGTGCTCACCCATGAGGTGAACAAGGGAAAGGGCGCAGCCCTGAAAACGGCCTACCGCTATCTTCTGGAAAACCCGGATAACATTCAGGCCGTGCTCACCGCAGACTCCGACGGCCAGCACACCGTGCAGGACTGCCTGAAGGTTCTCGGCGCCCTCGAGCAGGGCAGGGACGCGCTGTATCTTGGCAGCCGGGATTTCTCCCTGGACAATGTCCCGCCCAAGTCCCGCTTCGGTAACCGCTGCACCAGCGTCATCTTCCGGCTGTGCTACGGAAAATGGCTGCCGGACACCCAGACCGGCCTTCGCGCTTTCAGGGCCGACCGTCTCTCCTTCATGGCAGAGGTGGATGGGGACCGGTATGAGTATGAGATGAACGTGCTGATCGCTGCCTCCCGCGCAAAGATGGAGATGGTGCCCGTGACCATCGAGACGATCTACGAAAACGACAACGCCGGCACGCACTTTCATCCCATCCGGGATTCCTTCAGGATCTACAAGGTCATCCTCGGAAACTTCTTCCGCTTCATGGCCGCATCCCTGATCTGCGTGCTCATTGACCAGGTGGCCGCGGCACTCTTTGCCGAGTGGCTCCTGCCCCTCCTGGGGATGGCGGATCAGACATCGAGGGTATGGACCAGCGGGTTCCTCGCAAGGATCATCTCCTCTGTGTGCAATTTTCTTCTCAACAAAAACATGGTCTTCCGCTTCAGGGGGAAGGCCACTGGCGCCATGCTGCGCTATGCCATTTTGTGCATCGCGGTCATCTGTGCATCCAATCTGTGCGTGATGCTCCTCACATCCATCGGGATGGCCAGGTGGCTTGCAAAGCTCCTGGCAGACACCGCACTCTACTTTGCAAGCTACCATTTCCAGACATCCTGGGTCTTTTCACAAGCTCAGGAAGATGACAAGAAATAACTCATAGAAAAGGGGTCCGCTTATGCAGACCGTGAGAAGAATCCTTGGCGTTGTGCTCCTGCTTTGCATGCTCCTGGGGCTTGCCGCCGCCGTGCCCTCCGGCATCATCTCGGAGGAGGCGCAGGACAGATACATGGAGGAATTTGAATGATGAAAAGACATGTATGCCCCACTCGCGCGCTGCGGCGGTGCCTTATGGCGGTTCTTTGTCTGACCTTCTTTACGTCCATGGCGCTGGCCGACATTTCTCCCCTGCCGGTCGATCTGACGCCCGGTCACGTGCCCTCCGAGGAAGGCTTCTCCCAGGACGGGGACACCGAGATTTACGAGGATGAGAGCATCCGGGTGGAGATGCAGCGGGTGGAATTTCATGACGCCACCTTCAACGTGGCCCGCGTCAGGATCGCCGATCCCTCCCAGCTGCGCACGGCCCTGTCCGCCAAGTATTCCAAGAACATGCGCCATGACCGGATTTCCACCATGGCGAAGAATAACCATGCCGTGGTGGCCATCGGCGGCGATTACTTCCACAACGAGGAGGGCGGCTATGTCATCCGCCAGGGGGAGGTACTCCGCAAGAAGGCCAAGGGCAAGGATGTGCTCCTCATCGACCGGGACGGAAACTTCCGCATTCTCATCAAGCCATCCACCGATGAGATCAAGGAGATCGTGGAATCCGAGGAGGGCCTGATCGTCAACAGTTTCAACTTCGGGCCCGCTCTGGTGATGGACGGCGAAAAGATGGAAATGCCCAGCAAGTATGCCTACAATCTTTCCTCCAGCGGTGAGCCCCGCTGCGCCATCGGGCAGCTCGGAGAGCTCGAGTATCTGCTGGTGGTCGTGGATGGACGGAGAAAAGACTCCGCGGGCTGCACAGGGGACACCCTGGCCCAGTTCATGTATGACCAGGGCTGCATCCAGGCATATAACCTGGATGGCGGAAACAGTGCCCTCATGACCTTCCACGGGGAAAACTATTCTGACAAGACTGTGGAGGGTGAGCGCGGTGTCAGCGACATCATCTACTTTGCCACCGCGGTCGACTTCGGCCTGGATCCCTGAAATACGCAGCTTCACCTGAAGATCTACAAGGAAGGAAGCGATGCCCCATGATCTCCGCTTTTTCCGTCACAGCCTTTGGTGCAGCCATCGCAGGCGCGATGGCTGCCTATCTTCTTGTCATGGGGGTGCTCGCAGGCAAGCGCATCGGTTTTGACCGCTTCCTTGCCTTTTCCCTCATCTCCGTCCCCCTCGCCTTTCTGCTCTCCCGCGTGGTCTTTGTCGCAGGCGATCTGATCGGCGCGCTCGGGCAGAGCAGCTATTACCTTGATACCCTCGAGTCCCTGCGCCCGACCCTGTGGTTCTGGGACGGCGGCTACAGCCTGATGGGCGCCCTCCTCGGCCTGCTGCTGGGACTTTTCCTGTTCCGCAGATATTTTGCGTACCCTGCAGGCACGCTGGAGGATGCATTCCCTGCGGCCTTTTTCCTGGCCCTCTTCATCGAGCGCCTGGCAGAGCCCGCCTCCACCCTCGGCTTTGGGCGGGAGGTGACCAGTGAATTTATGCTCGACCATCGCCTGTACCTGGATCTGGACGGCTGGCCGCTTCTTCGCGTCTGGCGTGTGGAGGCCCTCATCGCCCTCATCCTCTTTGGCCTGTCCATCTGGCAGTTCTTCGCCCTGAAGAAAAAAGGAAACGCTCAGATTGCCCGGCGGCAGCACCTCTTCCTGCTCTTTCTGGCCGTCTTCGGCTTTTCCCAGACCTTCCTGGAATCCCTGCGGGACGACGGGCACATGGTGGTGCACTTTGTGCGGATCCAGCAGGTGCTCGCACTGTTCCTTGGGCTCAGTATCCTGGCCCATGCCCTCCTGCAGAAGCGGCATGAGGGCCTGTCCGGCGCGCGGGTGCTCCTCCTTGCTCTCCTGGCCCTGATGCTCACCGGACTTGCGGTCTTTTCAGAGTTCGGCGTGGACCGCTGGGGCAACCGGCTCCTCGCCTATCTCGTGATGGCCCTCTGTCTGGGACTTCTCTGTGTCCTGACCGCACTGCTTCTGCGGCCCCACCGGGATGAGGGCACAGTCCTGTCCTGAAAGCTTATCTTATCCACACAGATCCATTTTTGTTCGAGGAAGTTATGCAAAAAGAACCTCAGAAAACACTCCCCTTCTTCGGGGTACCCAAGGTCCTTCCCTATGTGAAGCCCTACCGCTGGAAGATCGTGTTCATGGTCTTCCTCGGCATTCTCTCAAGCCTCATTGACTCCATCTATCCCCTGTTCAATCAGCACATCATCAACCACAATCTGGCAGAGCACACATCCGATACGCTCTGGATCATCACGGTTGCCTATATTCTCGTCCTCGCCTTTCAGGTGTGGAACAACTATTATTCCGCCTACATGTGCTCCCGGATGGAGCTGTGGATGAACCGGGACCTGCGAAACGCGGCGTTCAACCACCTGCAGACCCTGACCTTTGACTATTTCAACCGAAACTCCGTGGGCTACATCCACGCGCGTGTCATGAGCGACTCCGGCCGCATCGGCGAGCTGGTGTCCTGGCGTCTGATGGACTTTGTCTGGAGCGGCAGCTACGTAGTGTGCGTGGTGGCCGTCATGCTGGTCACCAATCTGCGCCTGGCCCTGATGGTCCTGTGTCTTGTGCCCATCGCCATGGTCATCGTCACCTTCTTCCGGCGAAAGCTCATCGCCCAGAACCGGCGGATCCGGGAGCTCAACTCCACCATCTCCGGCGACTTCAACGAGGGCATCACCGGCGTGCGTGCCATCAAGACCCTGGCGGTGGAGGAGCGCATGAACGGGGATTTCCAGAAAGATACCCATGAGATGAAGCGGGAGTCCGTCCGGGCTGCCCGCACCTCCACACTCATCGGCACCGGCGTGTCCTTCCTTTCCTCCGCGGCCCTCGCCCTGGTCCTTTGGCAGGGCGGCCAGCTGACCATGGAGAGCATCCTGCAGCTGGGCACGCTCTCCGTCTTCATGTCCTACGCCATGTCGATCATGGACCCCCTGCAGAACTGCATCAACGTGCTCACCGCCATGACCACCATCCAGGTCAACATCGAGCGCTTTACCCGCCTGATGGAGACCGAATCCAGCGTGGTGGACCGGAAGGATGTCGTGGAAAAATACGGCGACACCTTCCATCCAAAGCGCGAAAACTGGGAGGAGCTGGGCGGCAGGGTGGAGTTCCGGGACGTCACCTTCCAGTACCCGGACGGCGATGAGCCGGTGCTCGAGCACTTCAGCCTCACCGTAGAAAAGGGCAGCTCGGTGGCCATCGTCGGCGAGACCGGTGCCGGCAAATCCACCCTGGTCAATCTCGTCTGCCGCTTCTATGAGCCCACGCAGGGCCAGGTCCTCATCGACGACCGGGACGCCCGGGAGCGGTCCCAGCTGTGGCTGCACAGCCACATCGGCTACGTGCTGCAGACACCTCACCTCTTCTCCGGCTCCGTCCGCGAAAACCTGCAGTACGGGCGTCCGGACGCCACGGACGAGGAGATCTGGCATGCGCTGGATCTGGTCTCCGCCGGCGACGTGGTCCGGCGCATGGAGAAGGGGCTTGACAGCGACGTGGGCGAGGGCGGCAGCATGCTGTCCTCGGGCGAAAGGCAGCTGCTCTCCTTCGCGCGTGCCATCCTGGCAGACCCCCGCATTCTCGTCCTGGACGAGGCCACCAGCTCCGTGGACACGGTGACGGAAAAGGCCATTCAGAAGGCCATCCAGACCGTCACCGAGGGCAGGACCTCCTTCATGATCGCCCACCGCCTCTCCACCGTCGTGGACGCGGACACCATTCTGGCCGTGAAGGACGGTAAGATCGTGGAGCAGGGCTCCCACCGGGAGCTCATGGACAGGCACGGATATTACTGGGACCTGTTCACCCGGCAGTATGTCGACATGGCCGTGGATATGGCCATGCACGGAGAGGAGTGATGGGCATGGCCAGGAAAAACACAAACGAGCTCTACTCTACCCACACAAGTCTCCTGATGCGTCTTCTCCATGGTTCCAAGCGCTATTTTCTCCTCGGCATCCTCTTTGCGTGGCTGACCTCCCTTCTGGACCTGGTGAATCCGCGCATCATCTCCTTCACCGTGGACTCGGTGATCGGGACCGCGGTGCCGTCACTCCCCCATATCTTCGAGTCGCTTGTGAATAAGCTCGGCGGTGTGGATGCACTGAGGCTGCATATCGGATATATTGCCATCCTGGTCATCCTGATCGCCGTGATCTCGGGCCTCATGCGCTATACCTTCCGCATGATGAACGCCAAGGGCCAGGAAGTGATGCTTCAGTCCACGAGGGACCTCCTCTATGGGCACATCCTCTCCCTGCCCCTCACCTGGCACAACAAAAATCACACGGGTGACATCATCCAGCGGTGCACCAGCGACGTGGATGTGATCCGCTCCTTCCTCGCCGAGCAGCTCACCGCCCTCATCCGCATGGCGGTACAGATCCTCCTGAGCCTGTATTTCATGATTGGCATCTCCCCCGCCATGACCGGCATGGTCGCCCTGTTTATCCCGGTGATCGTCCTGTTCTCCTACTTTTTCCACGTGCGCATCGAGGCCAGCTTCCAGAAGGTCGATGAGATGGAGGGCCAGCTCTCCGCCGTCGCCCAGGAAAACCTGACCGGCGTAAGGGTGGTGCGGGCCTTCGGCCGGGAAAGCTACGAGCGGGCCCGGTTTGAGAAAAAGAATGATGAGTACACAGGACTGTGGGACTACCTGATGAAGCTCCTCAGCCTCTTCTGGGCCACGGGCGATGCCATCTCCGGCCTGCAGACCCTCCTGATCCTCATTGTCGGCGCGAACTTCTGCCTGAGCGGCCGTATCACCGTCGGCGGCTATATCGCCTTTCTCTCCTACAGCGCCATGCTCAACGGACCCGTCCGCCAGCTGGGGCGCGTCATCTCCGGCATGAGCCGGGCCGGCGTATCCATCGACCGTATCCGCTATATCCTCAATTCCGCCCCCGAGCACGAGACGGAGGAGGCGACGGACGCAGACATGAGCGGCGATATCGTCTTTGACCACGTCACCTTCCGCTACGAAAAGCCGGAGAAGGAAGACGGGGACGAAAAGGCTGCAGATGACGTCCCGGTCCTCGATGACGTATCCATGGTCCTTCGCGCCGGGCAGGTCACCGGCATCCTCGGCAGCACCGGCAGCGGCAAGAGCACCCTCATGTACCTGCTCTGCCGCCTCTACGATCTGCCGGAGGGGCAGGGCGAGATCAGAATCGGCGAAAGGCGCCTTCCGTCCATCCCGAGGGACTGTGTCAGAAAACAGGTCGGCATCGTCCTGCAGGAGCCCTATCTCTTCTCAAAGACCCTGGGCGAAAACATTGCCATCACAAGGAAGGACGCGAGCCAGACGGAGATTGAGCGGGCCGCCAGAACCGCGGTGCTGGATGAGACCATCACCCGCTTCTCCAAAGGATATGAGACCTTTGTCGGCGAGCGCGGCGTCACCCTCTCGGGCGGCCAGAAGCAGCGCACCGCCATCGCCCAGACGCTGATTCGAAAGACACCCATCATGATCCTCGACGACTCCCTCTCCGCGGTGGACGCGCAGACGGACGCAAGGATCCGGGCAGAGCTCAACCGGGAGGAGGGCCATGCCACCCGCATCCTCATCTCCCACCGCATCAACAGCCTCATGCATGCAGACCACATCATCGTCCTGGACAAGGGCAAGGTGGTGGAGGAAGGCACGCACGATGAACTGTATGCACTGAACGGACTCTACCGGAAGATCTGCGATCTGCAGTCCCCGGAGGGCGTACAGGCATAAGAAAAAGCGAGAGCCATGCGCTCTCGCTTTTTCTTATGCCACCCAGGCGTGATAGGCCGTCAGGAGAAGACCCGCCATCAGATCCATCTGCCCCAGCACCTCCCACACCTGCATGGAAAACAAGTGTCCCGCGCCAAGAAGGCAGCCGGAGAGGGCCAGGAGCATGAGCCCCGCATGGCCCACGCGCGATGCGCCGCGGGATGGGCGGAGCATCACAAGGTCCCATGCACTCAGGGCAAGGTATCCCAGCACCCACAGCCGATAGGTGCCAAGCCGCCACAGCCTCAGGTAGATGACGAGAGACAGTGCCGCCATGACGCCCGCAAACAGCATGACCCGCATGGGCGTCACCCCGCCCATGCGAAGTGTCAGGTAAGCCTCCATGACAAGGGAGATGCCCAGGAAGAGCATGGCCATGGGAAAGGCGAGATCGATCATGAAGAAGGCCAGCATGCAGGTGATCTCCGGTACCCACATGGTCGCGTGCTCGCTCCCGCCCCGGTAGGGGCCGGAGGCCATGAGGATCAGCAGCACCGCGCAGATGAGGATCCGGAGAAAAAAGAGTTCCCCCGACCGCGCCTCCGTCCCCACCAGGAGATAGACGAGGCGGCCCATCAGACCAAGCGAAAGGGAGATGCACACAAGCGGTGTTCGGCGAAGTGTCATGAACAGGCGGCTCCTTTTTCCATGATTTCTCGGACTTTCTGGATCGCTGCCCAGCACTTTACACGACCGGCGCCTGCACTGCAAGATGTCTTACTTTTCCTCTGTCACCTGTCCGCTCTGCATGCGGTAGAGCCGGTCGGCATAGTGCACCGCGTCCTCCTCGTGGGTCACCATGAACACCGTGCATCCGTCCCCGGCCGTTTTTTTCAGGATATCCAGCACCACGCGGGTGTTCTCGTCGTCCAGGTCCGCCGTCGGTTCATCGCAGCACAGAACGTCCGGGTGCATGAGAAGTGCCCGGGCAATGCTCAGCCGCCTCAGCTCGCCCCCGGAGAGCTCCCTTGGTGACACATCCAGAAGCGCCCCGAGGCCCAGCTGCTCCAGCATCTCTGCCGCCTCCCTGCGCCTCTCTGCGTCCTGCCTTCTGTCTTTTTCATAGATCATCCCCGGCAGCAGCACGTTTTCCATCACCGACAGCTGCGGGAGGGCCGACTGCCCCTGGGGGATCACGGCGATGTGACGGTTCCGGTACCTTGAGAGCGTCCGGTCATCCATCGCATACAGTTCGTCCTCCCCCAGAAAGACCCGGCCGGAGGTGGATCTGAGAAGGCCGGAGAGCATGTTCATAAGCGTCGTCTTTCCGCTGCCGCTTCGGCCCATGAGGACCGTCAGGGCAGCTTCCGGCAGACTCAGAGACAGCGGGGCTACGGCCACAAAGAAGTTTGCATCCCCGGTCTTTCGGAAAAAGTGCATTTCCAGCTGTTCGCATCGAAGCTTCACTCAGATTCCCTCCCTCAGGATCCTGCCGATATCCACCCGGCTCAGTTTCCAGGCAGAGACAGCAGATGACATGGGTCCCACCAGCATGACCACGACCAGCGTCATGATCGCCAGAAGCAACAGCTCCGAAACGCCCGGCATGAGGAACGGCAGAGACAGCGCCTCCTCAATCAGCCCCTGGAAGGAAAAGGTCAGCGCGCCGCCGAGGACAATGCCGATCACACCTCCAAACAGGGACAGAAGAAGGCTTTCCTTCAGAAGGACCCAGGCAAGCTTTCCCCTGGACATGCCGATCACCCGCAGCACAGCGAACTCCTTTTTGCGCTCCCCGGTCAGCATCGTAAAGGCAGCCATCAGGATCAGAAACGCCAGGATCCATACGCACACAATCAAGGTCCGGATGGTCTTCTCCACCCCGCCCAGGGAATCTGCGATGCCGGTGATGTAGCTTCTTGTCCGCACGGCCTCCACCTTCCGGACGTAGACATTCACCCGGTCGGCCACGCTCTGCACATCCACGCCGTCCTTCACCTTCAGATACACGGCGGACACCACATTCTCCGGGTCCCCGGAGATCTTGAGATCATGGCCCAGCTCACTTGCGGCATGCAGGAGGAGCCGCACCGTATCCACGGTGCAGAAAACACCTGTATCGAGCGTCGTCCCGGTCGCGGCGAGCCGTCCGACCACCGGGCAATCCGTGTTATAGATCCGGATGCTCTCCCCGATCCCCGCATTCACCTTGGAGCCGACCAGGACGTCCAGGTCACCAAGACGCCGTCCGAAGCTCTCCTCGATCCAGGGCTGAATGGTAAAGTCCGTGTCCTGATCAATGCCGATCACCTGCACCGGCATGGAACAGCAGGACGCCCTGAGGCTTGCCATGAAGATCTGAAAGGAAGCGCGCTCCACGCCCTCCGTCTGAGCGATCTTCTGCGCTTTCTCCGTGTCCATATAGTAGTAGCCCGTGGTGCCCTGCAAAAAGAGGTAATCCAAATTCGTGGAGGATTTGGCGGAGGAGGGCACCACGATGACGTCCGCGCCGAGCCTTGCCTCGAGGGATGCCAGGCCGCCGTTCAGACTCCTGACCATCACGGAGCCGCCAAAGAGGGCCATGGAAAGAAAGACAATCAGAAGGCCCAGGGCGATGGTGCGTCCGGGCCTTGCAGTCAGATTTCGAATGGACAGATGTCGCATGCCTTACCTCACTTTTTCCTGTGCACGTCTTTTTTCCGCATGAGTCCGATCAGGTTCACCAGTGACAGGCCTGCAAGGCAGACCGACAGGATCCGGATCCCAGGCTTCATGACCGTATGACAGTACATGGTTTCCATCATGCAGAGCCTGAAGAAAACACCCGGCATCAGAAAGCAGACGACAGCTGCTGCGAGCATGATGACGCTGATCAGTGTCCTGATCTTCCTGTTTTCAAAAAACATCTCCAGGATACCAAGTACCGCTGCGATTCCAGCTACTGCCACAGTGCCCGTCCATGCGGACGCACACATACCCTTTGTCCCATCCTCGTGAAGACATGGATGCAGCACAGTAAAAAGTCCCACAAGCAGCACCGCACATACCAGCACCTTGGTCACATCCATTGCACGAACCTTTTTCATGCCTTTTTTCGCCCTTCTCATATAACTTTTCGCAAGTTGATTCAGAATCAGAAAGCGGGGCCTCCGGCCTCATATGGTCGGGGCCCCTGCCTCTTATTTGCCGAAGTTCTCGTTGATGATTTCCCTTGCCACGCGGCCGTGCTCCAGCACGATGGTCCGCTGGGCGGCCTCCGCCACCTCCGGGTCGTGGGTCACGACGATCAGCGTGGTGCCTTCCTTGTGCAGCTGGGCAAACAGGTCCAGCACGATGTTCTCATTGGCTTCGTCCAGGTTACCGGTGGGCTCATCGGCCAGGATCAGTTCCGGATGGTTGATCAGCGCCCTTGCCACGCACACGCGCTGCTGCTCGCCGCCGGAGAGCTGGCTCGGCAGATGCCGTGCACGGTCCCTGAGGCCGACACGCCCCAGCGCCTCCAGGGCCTCCTCCTCATCGGGCATGGAGTGATAGTACTGGGAGACCATGACGTTCTCCACGGCGGTGAGGTAGTTCACCATGTGGAACTGCTGGAAGATCAGGCCGATCTTGTCACGCCGAATCTCCGTCAGCTTCTTGCTGCTCTCCTTGGAGATATCCACCCCGTCCAGGAGTACCTCGCCCTTGCTGGGCTTGTCCATGCAGCCGATGATGTTCATCATCGTGCTCTTGCCGGAACCGGAGGGGCCCATGATGGCCACCCACTCCCCCTGTTCCACCTTGATGCTCACATTGTCCAGGGCCTTGAGTTCCCCGTAAATCTTGGACACGTTTCTGATTTCAAGCAGGCTCATTTTCTCTGCTCCTTTGCTGTGATTGGATTCATGGTTGCCGCAGGCCAGCGCCTGCCAGGCACAATTACTCGCCCTTCAAAACCAGTGCGGGATCAATCTGCACCGCGCGCTTGATGGGCCACAGGCAGCTCAGGGCCGCAATCACCATGGACACGACCACGGTGATGGGCAGGAGCAGCGGCTGGAAGGTAATGGACGATTCAAACACATTGACACTGACAATCTGGGCAAAGCCAAAGCCCAGCAGAGCACCCATCACGCCGCCGAGGGCGCCAAGGAACATGCCCTCCCCCAGGAACTCCACGCGGATGGAATCATCCGATGCGCCCAGGGCCTTACGAAGACCGATCTCCTTGCGGCGCTCCGTCACCACCGCCATCATGGTGGTGCTCACGCAGATCATGGTCAGCACCAAAACCACTGCTGTCACCAGGAACACAAGCGCCTGGAGTTTTGAGAGCACGGCAGTCTCTGAATTGGTGATGCGCTTGACCAGGCGGGCGGTCACACCAAGGTCCTTCTCCTCCATGGTCTGCACATACCCGGCCAGCTCATCCGCCGTCCCGCTCACGCTCAGCTCCATCACGTCATACAGGTCCTTTTCTCCTGTCAGGGCAGCCATGTCATCCATGCTCATGAAGATGTAGCTCTCTTCCTTGCCGCCCGTATCCAGGATGCCCGCCACCTGCATGCTCATGGTATTGCCGGTGACGGCGGTGGCATTGTCGGTCACCTGGGCGGTGGAAATCGCTTCCAGGACGGCCCTGGAGGTGATCGTGGCACCGCTCAGCACGTCCGTCTCATCGTTTTCCTCAAGCGGATACGCCCGTCCGATAAATCTCTTCGTGTACGTTTCATCACCGAGCCGCCCGCCATACTCTTCGGTCTGAGTGGATACATCCAGTTCCATGGATGCAATCTTCATCTGATCATCCAGCGTCAGTACCACCGACACGGGGTTCGTGTTAAAGCCCTCCGCGCTTCCAACGAGGGTGGCACCCGGGACCGCTTCCCCGCCGGAAACAAATTTCTGGGAAGGCTTGTAGGTGATTTCCAGGACGCTGTTGAGCTTTGCACCCACGGTCTCCGCCACCTGTTTGCCGATCAGCACCTGGCGGGGGCCGGAGGGATATGCGCCGTCCACCACGAAGTAGGGGGAGGTGAGCTGGACCTGATCAAAGTCCGTGCCCGCCGCCACAAAGGACAGCTGGCTGCGCACGAACTGGGCCGTCACGTACCGGTAGGGCGTGGCGCCGATCACCTGATCCGTACCGATCACCTCGAGGGCGTCCGATGCGCTCTGCGCGTTCAGCGTCCCTGTGTCCTGCGACACCAGGATCATGTTGGCACCGTAGTTTCTGAACTGTGCGCCCATCTGGCGGGGCACATCGTAGTAGATGGTCACAAGACCCGAGAGGATCGTGGCACCGATGCCGATGGACAGAAGCGCCACCAGCATCCTTGAGCGCCGGCGAAGGAGGGATGCCGTGATCATCCGAAGAAACATTTTTCTCTTGGTCATCGCTGTTTTCCCTGCCCTTCCTTATGCCTTGCTGCCGTGGAGCACTTCTGCAGGATCCAGGCGCAGCACCATGCGGATGGCTGGCATGGAACCAAGGACCGTTACCAGTCCGATCAGGACCGCCACCAGCGGGATCACCATGGGCTTCATCTCAATGGCAGAGGAGAAGACGCTGTGGCCGATGAGCTGGGCAAAGCCAAAGCCCATGAAGTACCCGGCAACGCCCCCAATCAAAGCCGTCAGCAGGATTTCCGTCATGAACACGCCCGTGATCGCACGGTCGTTGGCCCCGATGGCCTTGAGAAGACCGATCTCCTGGGAGCGCTCCATGACGGAGGCCGTCACCAGATTGGAAATGCCCAGCGCCGAGCCCACCAGGGACAGGGCTGTGATCAGGATCATGAGAAGCTTTGTCTTGGAGAGGATGGCACCCTCACTGTCGGCCACCTGCCGGACCGCCGAGGCCGTGGAGCCCGTGATGACCTCGGTGATCTGATAGCAGATCGCGCTCACATAGGCCGTGCAGTACCAGGTCTCGTAGTCCTTGGAGGACAGGGCCTTGGGGTTCTGCGCTGCGCGCCTTGCAAGGTCATTGTCCGGGGTTGTCAGCGCTGACACCTCGATGGAGGCAATCTTCCCGTCCGTGTCGGACAGGGCCTGCACCAGGTCCAGGGGTGCGTAGATCTGATCATCCTCGTCTCCGCCTGCATCATAGATGCCTGCCACCCGGACCGTATGCTCCTCTGCGGGTCCTGTCAGGGTGAGTGTGTCCCCCACCTTCAGGTTTTCCTTCTGCGCCAGGGCCACGCCCAGCATGACGGTCTCTCCGGCACCCTCCGCCTGTTCGTCAATCCAGCTGCCCTCCGTCAGGTCCCACCAGCTGCGAAGGCCTGATACGCCGGCATCCAGAGACTCGCCCGTGGGCAGGTCCAGATGGTGATTGAACCAGGTACCCACGGCCGTGGCCGTGCCGCCTGAGGGCAAGGTGACTGTGGTCTCGGTAAAGGGTGCAAAGTCCACGATGTTGAAGGCCCAGAAGATGGTCTTCAGCTTGCCCACTTCGTTCTCATTCAGATACGCACTGGTGATGGCAGCCCCGCCATCCTCCACATTGTAGATATCCTGCAGGAGCGTCGAATCCTGGGGCTTGACCACGATGTTGGCACCGTAGGTCTTCAGTTCTGCATTCACCTTGTCCTCCACATCCAGCATGACGTTGATCATGCTGGTGGCAAGGGAGGCGCCCAGGGCGATGGTGAAGGCGATGAGAAGCATCTTGCCTCTCTGGCGGATCAGGACGCCGCGGATCATTCGAAATAGCATAACCCTTCTCCCCCTTACTTGAATTCCCGCTCAGCTGCGAGGATGTCTGTCATCTCAAAGATCACATAGCCGTTTTCGATGGAGTAGTTCAGCGGGATCGGATTGCAGCCGCCCTTGAAGCCGATGGTGTTGATGTTCATGACCACATCGCACCGCTTGCACACCACCTGCTCGCCCCGCTGATAGTATCCCGCCTTGCCGCACACATCGCACGCATCCAGGCCAACACCGTAGGCACCGGCACCGGGCTTTTTGACGATGATCCAGCGGATCTCGACACCCTTCTCCGTCACATACTCAAACCGGTGCAGGTTTCCGTCGTTGACATCACTCAGGGCAATCCAGATCTGTCCGTCCTCGCCCTCCCCGTGCATCTCATAGGACTCGGGGGCGGAGAGCTCCACGGTGCGGTTATTGTAGGCGTTCACAACCGTCAGGTTCAGGATGCACAGGACAAAGCAGACCGCCACCACCAGGGAGATCCTTCTGTTGTGGCGGGCAACAGATTTGAGCTTTCGAAGCTGTGCCGGGTTCGAATACTCCTTGCGAATCCTGACGTTCTTTGCAAACAGGATCACGGGGATGAGCATCGAAAGACCGACGATCACCAGAACAAAGAGCAGTGTATTGTTGGTGCAGAATTTCGCGATCGGGAATGCCCAGGGATATTTGGCTGAGGAGTAGGACGGCAGAAACTTGATCCACCTTGCCCTGCCTGTCCACTTGCTCACGGCCATGCCAAAGCATCTGATCCCATTGGCAAGAAGCGCCAGATTCATGATCCAGAGCACAATGCGCGTGGAATCCAGAGCCATACAGCAGGCATAGAGGAAGCGGACATAGACCCAGATGAGCACAAGCGCCATGAGATAACCTGCAAGGCGTGTGAAAAACTCAGCCGATACCACGCCCTTGCCGGCTGTCTCAAACAGAAACGGATACGCCAGCACGTCCGGCAGCTCATAGAACAGAAGCAGCGCTGTCAGGGCACCTCCGGTGATGCCTACCATCCATCCGCCCGCGCCGATTGCCGCATCCGTGTCGCTGCCATAGTAGGTCAGCTTCCGGTGTTTTCTTCCGAAAATGACAGAGAACACCATGAACAGGATGCTCAGTACGATCGTGATGATGAAGATATAGAAGTTCCACTGGTTGGTGGCGATCTTGCTGGTATTGTTCTTGGCCCAGGACATGAGGCCGGATGCCACCACGCCCACCACCATGCCGATCGTGATGAACCGGTCGCCCTTTCGCCCGAAGGCCAGTTTACAGATGGACCAGAAGAGCGTCACCAGGACAGCGATCATGATCATGTCCTCGGTGACCGTTTCCAGATACTTGAACAAGTTGCTTGTCCTCCTGCGTTTTTCTTTCGCTCCGCGTCCGGTGGCAGGCTTTTGGTTAGTTACAAAGAACAAACCGCCGGCCAGCCAATTCCCCGCGGATTGGCGTGCCAGCGGCTCTTCAGCCCACCCCTTCGCAAGCGGAGGGGTGGGTATGGGTGAATCTTGTCACAGCTCACGCTTGAGCTGCTGACACGTCAGGTGGGATAAATTACCACTCCTGCACGGTGTATTCCCAGTGCACGAATTCCACATCGATGGGATCGGCCCAGAAGCTGTGCTCCGGCACGCCGGTCTCGTCATCCACATGCAGCAGATAGCCGTTCTCGGAGGGGTTGTGAATGCGGAAGGTCAGGGTGTAGACATCGGACTTGTCCAGCTTCAGGTTGGCACCATAGTGGGCACCGTCGTCAGCGCTCATGACCATGAAGGCATCCCAGTCCACCACAACTTCACCGGTGGTCTCAGACTTGATCTGATATTCCACGGTCAGATAGGGGACCCAGTCACCCACGCCAAAGCCATAGCCGTTCTCCAGCCAGTGAATGTCAGCTTCCAGATGGATGTTGGACTCTTCCACGGGCAGGCCAGCGATGTCAGCGGGCTCCATCTGGACGGGCTGGAAATACACAGCAGCCACGTGCAGAGGGGCAGCAGTCAGGTCAACTTCTTCCATGTAATCGGCGCTGTCGGGATCCACAGAACCGTCCAGAGCGATGGGGAACTCTTCAAAACCGGCTTCCTCGGCGAAAGCAGCGGTCATGCCAAACAGCATCATGGCAGCCAGAACCAGAGACAGGAATTTCTTCATTATAGTTGCCTCCTCAGATCTTTTTTGGATTGTTTCTCTTGCTTGTTTCCCTTGATTTGGGAAAACATGTGTTGGGAAACAGGTGCAGCAGCCTGATCATCAGGCGCTGCGATATGATCATGGCCGATGCGCGCGGGGCTTGCATACAGCCAGAGTCATCAGAATGATTATGCCTTCACAGGCTCGCTGGTCAGTTCCTTTCTGAGTGCATCCATCTTGCCGCGATAGTGGGCAATCATGAATGTCACCAGCAGGATGATGGACAGAATCAGCTGGGGCACCAGAGTCTCAAGGTATGGATAGATGCCCAGGACCTGCAGTACGTCATTTTCCGGAATGCCCGGCACCTGCAGCGTCACATCAAACACATTTCCTTCCGCCAGCTCCTTGATGCCGCTGCCCAGGAAGGACACACACATGACGGCCATCAGGATCGAGGTGGCGGTGAAGAACACCTTGATGGGCAGACGGATGGACAGCTTGGTGATGGCCAGGTATACGAACACCAGCACCACGCATCCCACGCCGAAGCCCAGCCAGACCATGTCGGGATTGCCCTCCGAGAGCATCGGCTGATAGAACAGCACCACCTCGGCGCCCTCACGGAACACGGAGAGGAAGGCAGTGAAGGCCAGCGCAAAGGACGACTTGCGCTCCACCGAGGACTGCACCTTGCTGTCGATGTAGTGTGACCAGGAGGCCGCCTCCGCCTTGGAGATCATCCAGTTGCTGACATAGAACAGGACGCACACGGCGATGAGTGCCGTGATACCCTCGATGATCTCCTGCGCCATGCCTGCAGATGCAAAGGCCGACTTGGCCCAGGCCAGGATGGCTGCGGCCACAAAGCTTGCCACAACGCCCAGCACGCTTCCGATGTAGACGTTTTTGAGGCTCTTGCCGTTGCCGCTCTTGACCAGGTATGCAATGATGGCCGCAATGACCAGGATGGCTTCCAGGCCTTCTCTGACAATGATGCCAAAGGCTCCCAGGAAGGTCAGCATCCGGGGATCGCTCTTGGCGGTCTCAGAAGCGCTCTCCTGTGCATTCTCGGCAGCAAGCGCCGCCTCCTCAGCCCTCGCCTCGGCGTTCTTTTCGTCAATCACGGTCGCCTTCGCACCGAGAATCGACTTGAGGGACTTGACTTCCCGCTTGAACTTCTTGGACTGGAACTTCTCGCTTCCGTCCTGCGCCAGATCCTTGACCGAACGGAACTGGCCATCCACCGCCTCGCGGTCCTCGATGCTCATGTCCGAATAGATCGCATGGCTGAAGCCCGATTCCTCATAGACGGTGTAGAAGGCGGTGTTGACATTGTCCACGGCGGAGGTGAAATCCTTGCCGTTATAGCCCGTGGCAGCCGTGTCCAGGAGCTCTTCCATATCCTCCACAGCCGCCATCCAGGTGGCATAGTGCACCTTGGCGTTGGGATCGCCCGCAAGATCTGCCCACGGGTCCTCATACACCTGCTCGCCGCCCAGCCAGTAGGTCATGACGCCCGGCGCTTCCCCGTCCTTGGCAGCCAGCTTGTTGGCATCCTCACGGATCATGGTTTTGAGCTTGACCAGGGCCGTGCGGACCTCCTTGCGGGTCTCCAGGTCCTCGTTGCTCTTTTTCACTGCAGCCTTGCACTGGGAAAACTGCAGCTCCACCGCATTCTTGCGGGGACCGGAGATGTAGGAAAGTGTCTGACGCTCAAAGCCTGTGATCTCATAGATCTGAAAGTAGGCGTCCGACACATTCTTATATGCTTTTCCGAACTCGCCCTCGAGGTAATACTCAAAGGCACCGTCCGCCAGTTTATCGATGTCTGTCGCCGCATTCTCCCATCTCGATGTGCTCTCCGCCACCGCATGGGTAAAACCAGGCAAAGTCAGCGAGAGCAGCAGGAGCAGCAGCACACATCCCCTGAGGACCTGAACGCCACCATGGCGTGCCCCTTGCATTGTTTTCAACTCCTTAAAGCACTGGCTTTTTCTCAGGCATATGCTGTCATGAAAAGCCAGGATGCTCACTGTGGATAGTTTTTTGAAACTAACCGGCCGATATGTTAGCATGTTCTAACACATATTTGTTGTCTGATTTTTGCTTTACCATCCAGAAAATTTGTCTGAAATTGACATAAGCCTTGCTTTTCGATACACTGGCACTGGTGGATTTCGACAGAAAGTGAGGCCTTCCATCCATGACGCCGGATACATACAGAGCCATACAGCAGCGGGACAGAGAAAAAGACGGAACATTTTTCTTTGGCCGGATGACCTCCCTCACCGTCTGCCGCCCCTCCTGCACGCTGCCCTGTCCAAGGCCTGAAAAGACGGTCATCTTTCAGACGCTTGAGGAGGCCATCGGCCGGGGCTATCATCCCTGCAGCCGATGCAGACCTGATCTGGAGACCTGGTGCGGTGCCGGGGATGCGCTGGCAAAAAGCAGCATCCGGTATCTCACGGAGCACCTCGCCTTGCCCTTTTCCCTTCGGGAGATGGCCGCCGCCCTCTATGTCAATCCAAGTCATCTTGCCAGGACCTTCCAGAGGGAGACGGGCGAGACCATCCTGCAGTGTCTCCATCACCTCAGATGCGAAAAGGCCCGGGAATTTCTCCAGAATCCGGAGTATTCCCTGGGCCAGATTGCCTCCATGTGCGGTTTTTCCACGCCATCCCACTTTTCCCGCATCTTCCGGGATGTGGAGGGCGTCACGCCCTCCAGGTGGCGGAAAGACTATTTCGCATCGCTCCTGAAAGATTCAAACGACTTGTGAAGCGCCCGCGCGATTTCCTCGCCCAGCCGCTCGGCCTCCCCCGGCATCACCGGAAGACGCTTGTATAGATAGGTGGACTCCAGGGCCGCATACGCGCCGCGTGCGATATCGTCCCGGGTGGGGAGATACCCAAGCATTTCCTCCCCGCAGCCAAGGGCCATGGCCTCCGCCATATGGAGCCCTGCGCGGATCTTTTCACCGATCGCCGTGAAGCCCTCAAAGGGCAGTGCCAGGATCACCCGTCCGCCGAGGAGCAGGACAGGAATGGAGATCTCCTCCCTGAAGCGGAGGCTGTCGTACTTTTCCATCATCTCCGCCGCCCAGATGTCTGCCACCCTGGCAGCGCCGCTCCCCGGGTCCCGAGCAGCTGCACGCCCGGCACTCTCCCGGATCTCCTCCCGCGTGACGGGCATAAGACGAAGAGAAAAGGGGAGCGCCAGCGTCTCCATGGAGTGCGGCAGGATTTCCCGTTGCCCCTGGCAGAAGCTCTCCGCGATGGATGCCGCCATGTCATGAAGAAATGTCCTCCGTGCCCCTGTCTCCTCCTCTGTGTCCTGCCAACTCTCCTTCTGGATCACGGGATCAATGTCCCCGCACAGCCCGTTCAGGTAGATCGCATGACAGCCCCCGGTCTCCAGAAGCCGCACGACCTCCCCCGGGAAATCCGCGGAGATGCCAGTGCTCTTCCCGCGGCAAACTGCGTGGCTCGCCGCCGACACGATCTGAATCGGCACACCGCCTTCCCGAAGGATGGAAAAGCCCCGGACACACAGGTCCACGGGCCCCGCATCGCAGGCGCGGTTGTAGACATATGCCTCCCGCATCTGCCCGAAGACTCCCTCGAGCCGAAGGACGTTCCCTGCATCCTCCATGGCCTCCCGGCAGGCTTTCAGGATCCTCCCCGGGAGGGTCTCCACGTACGCCCCGTCCACCTCACCGCAGCCCTCGTGGTACTTGATCGCAGGTCCCGTGTGCGTGTGAATGCTGACGATGATCACAGGCACGCTGCCGACGCCCGCCTTCACCGCCTCCACCACCTGCCGGGAGAGCCCCAGAAGGTCGCAGGAGACGATCAGACACTGCTTATCTCCGTCCCTCAGATATACAGCCCTTGCAAAGAGCGGGTCCTCCACCGTCCGGGCCCGCCTTTTCAGGTAGTACCCATAGCCCGCAAGCTCCAGTCCGAGGGGCGGCGTGATCTCCGCTTTTCCAAATCCTGCCTGCATGTATCCCTCACAGTCCCGGGACCCGTGCCCGATACAGCTCAATCAGCTGCTCATTGTATTCGTCCCCGCCGTCCACGTTGCTGGACATGAAGTACTGAAGCTTCTGCCCCTTCTCCCGGCCGATCTCCTCCGCCCGGGCCGAGATGGCCTGGAGCATCGCACTGCCCACGGCCGTCGACGTCGGCGCCACCGTGCGCCCGTCGCCTGCCTGGACCACGGCATCCCCTGTGACGCCGCCGTTATCCAGCACCAGGTCCGCCACCTCAAAAAGGCGCCTGCCCGCAGGGTTTCGTGGGGTTACGCTTCCCGAGTGCTGCAGGCTTGTCAGCGCGATGGTGTACACTCCGCGTTGTTTCGCCTCCAGGGCCATCTCCACCGGCACCGCATTGCGGCCGGAGTTGGAGATGATGATCATCACGTCCCCCGCCTGCACCCCGTATCGCCCGAGCACCTCCAGCGCGTAGCCGCTCTTTCGCTCCCACTGGCTGGACGCACTGGCGGAGAGATGGAGCATCAGACGCTCATCGAGGATCGGGCATACCTGGGCAGGCCCGCCTGCCCGGTAGAAGAGCTCCTCGCTCAGGAGATGTGCGTGCCCCGTGCCGAACGTGTAGAGCATGTGGCCCTGCATGAAGCACGCTGCAATCCGCTGTGCAGCCGCCTCCATCTGCTCCGTCTGAGATTCAAAGACGTGCCGGATGATCTCCGAGAGTTTCCCGTAGTAGGTATCAATCGCACTCATGCGCATTTCCTCCTGATCCGTTTTGGCAGACCCGATTCATCTGAATCTGCGGTTTTCCCATGTGCTCCACGAGGCCACGAGGTCTGGGACGATGCACTCCACATCCCTGCCCCTTGCCCGAAGCGCCATGAGGACCGCCCCGAGGCAGGGCGGGAGCTTTGGAAGCCCGGCCTCCACGCCCTCCAGTCCCGACCGGAATGCTTCGAGCGCCAGGCTGCTGTGTTCGAAGATGCCGCCGTACAGGCAGATCCTTCTGACCTCCGGATGCCCCCGAAGACACCGCTTTGCCTCGCGGGCGATCTGCTCCATCTCCGATGCGACGGCCCGTCCGGCCCCCGGGTCCTGCCCGGCCAAATCCAGGACCACCCTCGCAAAGCCCGCGAGGCGGGCCGGGTCGAAGGGTACACGGTAGATTTCTCCGATGAGATCCCGCGCGCCCTTCACTCCGAAATGCTCCATGGCGGCCCGGAGGACGAGGGGCACACCCCCCGTGTCCTCCCAGGTATCGATCGCCTCCAGAAGGGCCCTGCGCGCGATCTGATAGCCGCTGCCCGCATCATGGAGGGCAAAGCCCCAGCCGCTGCGCACATGCTGCTCCCCCTGCCCGTCCAGAAGGAGGATCATGGAGCCGGTGCCGCAGATGACGGCCATGCCGGGCTCCCCAAGGCTCCCCCCGAGAAGACAGGCAAAGGCATCCGAGTCTGTCACGAGCCTGTCAGCATCCCACATGCCGCCCGAGAGGTCCCGTGCCACTTTTTCATCCCCCGGACCGTCGAGGGCGGCAAGCCCAAGGCCCATGAGCTCAAATTCCTCTTCTCCTGAAGTCGCCATGAGCTCGCCCACAAGCGCTTTCAGGTGCTCCCGCGTGCGCTCCATCCCGATGGTATGAAAGTTCAGGGAGCCGCCCGGGCACATCGCGAGGATCCTGCCCTCATCGCTCACGGCGATTCCCGTCGAGTGCGTCCCGCCCCCGTCAATACCAAGGATCATGCTGCATCACCTCCGCGACTATATCAGCATTACAGATAATGCGACGGCACGGTGTAGGTCTGGAAAAACTGCATGCCGCCCTTTCTTGCGGCTGGCAGCGGCGCCTCATCCAGCTCCTCCATCCGCGCTCTTTCGCCCGAGCCCCACTGCATGGCCTCCCGGAAGACATCCCGTGCCCGCTCCCGGACGGCACCGTAGCGCATGGCAAGAAGCTCCCATCCGTTTCGCTTAAAGTCCCGCTCCCAGAGCGTCCGGTGCGTCTCAATCTGTTCTTCTATGGCGCGGTCAAGGGCTGCATAGAGGCTCGGGAGATCCTCCTGGATCTCCGCCCGTGCTCCCTGCATGTAAGCACTCCTGATCTTCTCCATGTAGGCCTGCTTTGCCATCACCAGGCGAAAGACAGACCTGGCATAGCGGATCTCGGCACACTCACGCTCATGTTCCAGGACGCGCAGGGCGTCCTCAGCTCTTTTCGCCAGCTTCTCCGGCGTATCCTCCGGATACTCCAGGAAGGGATAGAGGGGATCGCAGTAGATGAGGCCCTTGCCGGTCCTCCGGTCGATGGGTCCAGCAAACAATTCACCCATGGCATCGGACGCAGCCGGGGAAAGCCCCGACACCCAGGCACCCTTCCGTGCCCGTTCCTCCTCCGTGGCCTTCTCCCCCATCCAGCAGCTCTCCGAGAAGATGGTGAGCCGGGAGAGGGCGAGGAACACGTCCGTCTCGTTGCCGTCATCGCCCCAGATGGTGGCAAGGACATGGTCCATGCCCTTCTCCAGACAGGCCTCCATGGCCGGCAGCATGGATGCATCCGTCATCCGGACGTTTGGCAGGAACCCGTGCCAGGTATGGATGCCGCCAGCAAAGCAGGTTTTCCTGTGCATGGCTACGTGTCGGTCGATCATGCGCGCAAAATGCGCCCTGTCCGTGTGCTCATAGTCCCAGTAGCACAGCTCCACCTCCGGCAGCGCCTCAATGGCCCGGGACGGGATCTCCGCGTCCAGGTCATAGTAATCCTGCGTTTTTGAACCCAGGCGGAAGAACATATCGGACCACATCATGGGCTCAAACCCATATTCCCCGCAGATTGCGACCACACGCTCCAGGTGCCTCGAGAGAAGATCGAAGCGGTCCGTGGGGCCATTCAGAAGATAATACCGCCCAAGCCCCACCGACGCCGCCTCATCCATCCCGATGTGGATCCTGCGGCTGCTGAAATTCTCCCGCATGGCCCTGATTTCCGCTCTGATCAGATCCAGGGCCGCTTCATCGTCCGTGAGCAGGATCGTGGGCTGGTCCCGAAGCGGGATGCTCTCGTTCCACTGAAGGAAGGCACCGAGGTGTGCAAGGGTCTGGATGCATGGCACCATCTCGATGCCAAGACGCTGCGCGTACGCATCCATCTCCCTGAGGTCCGCATCTGTATACCTTCCCCGCATATAGCCAAAATACGGATAGTCCTCCAGGGTGTACAGGTCCTCCGTGTACAGCATGAACTCATTCATGCCAAGGGCTGCCAGGCGGTCCAGAAGACGAAAGACCGCCTCCTTTTTCAGCACGGCGCCCCTGGACACATCCACCATGGCCCCGCACCACTTGAAATGCCTCGATTCCAGGATATGATATTCACTCAGATGCTGGTGCTTCAGAAACAGAAAGATTCCCCGGCACAGAGCATTCAGGTCTGAGGCCCGGATGCTGCATGCTGTGCCGTCCCAGGAGACCTCAAGATCCTTCCCCGCGATCTCCATCTGTGGGAGACAGGCGGGCGCCGTGCCCGCGAGATTTGCCATGTGCTCCAGGACAAACTGATACCCATCCCATTTCATATTCACCGCTCCTTTGCCTGTGTGCTTCATCCTGTGATCAAAACGAATCGACGCTGCTTGCGGAGGTATTATATCATGACTTATCTGGATCTTCCTATCTTCAAAGTATCTTCTTCCGGGATTTCCTCCCTTGAGCAGGACCTGATCCGCCTCAGGCGGGAGATTCACCGCCACCCGGAGCTCGGCTGGGAGGTGGACCGGACAGCCGCCCTCGTCTGCCGGGAACTGGATGCTTACGGTGTCCCCTATGCCCGGGACAGGTACGGCAGGAACACGGTGGTGGCGACCCTCGGCCCCGAGGATGCCCCCTTCACCATCGGCCTTCGTGCCGACATGGATGCCCTGCCGATCCTGGAAGCAGACAGGGGACAGCCCTACCGCTCTGAGTGCGATGGGGTCATGCATGCCTGCGGACACGATGCGCACACGGCCATGATGCTGGGGGTCGCAAGGGTACTGGGTTCTGTCCGAGAGTCCCTTCGCTGCAGGGTGAAACTGATCTTCCAGCCATGCGAGGAGAGCCGGCCCTCCGGTGCCAAAACCATGTGTGAGCATGGGATCATGGAGGACATCGACTGCATCCTCATGTGCCATGTGAACTGCAATGACCCAGCCGGCGCACCCTCCTGCTGCAGTGGCATCACCAACGCCACCTCCACCCGTTTTCGGATCATCACCCACGGGGAGAGCGTCCATGTGGCCTCCCCACACAGGGGCAAGGATGCCCTCTTGATGGCTGTCCGCATCTATGAGGGCATCCAGACCATGCTCTCCCGAGAGCAGGATCCCTTCGATCCGTGTGTCATCGGGGTGTGTACCATGCATGCGGGCGACACCATCTCCACCAATGCGGACAGGTGCGAGATGCAGGGTTCCATCCGCTGCTTTAAGGACGAGACCCTTGCGTGGGTGCAGGGGCGTCTGGAAGCCCTCTGCCGCCACGTCTGCGAGGACCTCGGGGGCACGTGCGATGTGGAGATCGCGGGGGACCCATTGCCAGTTGCAAGAAATGACGAGCGTCTCTACCGTGCCTTCCTCTCCTCCTCAGCGCTGGTGGTTGGACATGGCGGTGTGCTGCCGCTGCTGCCCTCCCCCGGAGGGGAGGACTTCGCCTTCTATGAGCAGCACAGGCCTGGACTCCTCTTCGGGCTCGGCTGCAGGAACGATGAGAAGGGCTTCAACCGCCCAGCCCACACAAAGGACTGGGACATCGATGAAAGCGCCCTGATCACGGGCGTAAAGCTCTTTGTGCAGTTCGTCCTTGCCCACATGGACGGAATTGAGGGATTGACATGACGTAAAACGGAAGAGGAATCAATTTGGGAGGCTTTAGATGGGAGGCTTTAGAAAGGAAGAAAGTCATCAAATGACAGAAAGTTTAAGATGTGCTCTCAAGTGGATAGACAATGGACACACGAATTTCCATGATGAAAACACGATCATCTTATGTCTTAAACGAACGGATGGCTTACTGTTGTCTCACGGAACAAGATTTGAAATCGAATTCGAGTAAAACAAGTTCCAGTTTCACAATTCAGCGATGATGAAAATGCATGCGGCACAGAACATCAACAAATTCCCTCTCCTGAATTACAATTGATTTTAGATTATGTTAATCATGATTCAATTGTTGAGAGGGTGGTACTGGATGCTGTTAGCCCGGGAGAAGGAGCTGATCACTCCTAAAGATATGTTTTTTCGTCCTTAAGCCCTGGACACACTCCAGAAAATGAAATGACGCAAACAGGCGCGGGAAACCGCGCCTGTTTGCGTTAATTAAACCCATAGATCTTCTGGGTGGCTCCGTAGATGTCCAGAAGGAACTTTTTTCCCAGCCTGCCCGGCAGGTGGATTGCAAAGCCCATGGGACGCCAGCGAAGATGCCGGTAGAGCCAGGGATTTTCCTTCCGGATAAATTCCCACAGTTCCTTCCTCTTGCGCATATGCTCCTCCGTGCCCGCCTTGGTGAGCAGGACCGAGGACACCGTCGTCACAATCTCCAGATAGTTTCGCATGTACGCACGCTGGCGGCGGTTTTTGATCTCCCGGATGTCCAGGGAAGAAACCATCAGACGGTTCACCGTGAGGGCCTGATCGATCCTTCGGATCATGATGCTCTCCTGCACCGACTGGTCCTCCCGCCCGATGAAGTAATGGTAGAAGTCCACGTTCAGATAGTACATGTTCCTGACCATCCGAAGCGGCACATAGACGTACAGTTCGTCCACGTAGAAGGTGTGCTTTGGCAGCTCCATCCCGCAGGTGCGAAGGAGCTCCGTCCGGTAGATGACCGAGTGCATCAGCATGTACTGGCTGACATGGAAGTGCGCATCGTCCCAGGTGAACACGCGGTTTTCCGGCAGGGCATGGCGGTACTGCATCACTTTTTTGTGTTCCTGCCCCACCTTGTCATAGATATAGTTGCTGATCACCAGGTCCACTGTCTCCGGGCCGTCCCGCAGCATTCTCAGGGTCTCCAGCACCTCCGGGTAGGCTTCCGCGTCCACCCAGTCATCCGAATCCACGACCTTGAAAAATGTCCCCGTGGCCGCCCTCAGTCCCGTCATGACCGCATCGCCGTGGCCGCCGTTTTCCTTGTGCACGGCCCGGCAGATGCCCGGATACTTTCTCTCATACTCGTCCGCGATCTCGGCGGTTCTGTCTTTGGAGCCGTCATTGACAATGAGAATCTCCACTTCCTCGCCACCCGGCAGGAGCGACTCCACCGCATGGGACAGATAGTCCTGGGAATTGTAGGACGGAATCGCAATGGACAGGAGTTTCTGCATCTGTATCACCTCCGTGAATTTCTCTTATGCGCATCTTTATGCATCTCAAATCAAAAAGCATGGGCAGTGTGGTACCCATGCATTCTGGTCAGTCATAGATTCCCTTGCCCAGGCAGCACTGCTTGAATTTCTTCCCGGATCCGCAGGGGCAGGGACTGTTGCGTCCGATCTTCGGCTTTTCATGGACCACAGGCTTCAGCACCGGCCAGTCTTCTTCGTCGTCATCTTCCCAGTCTTCATCGTCCTCGTCATCCCAGTCGTCGTCGTCCCAGTCTTCATCATCGTCCCAGTATTCGTCATCGTCATCCCAGTCGTCGTCATCGTCATCCCAGCTGCTGCCAAAGATTTTGCTGAGGGCTTTGGCGAGCTGACTCACTTCGTGTCTGTCCGGGCCGAACTTTTTCTTCTTCTGGGGATGCTTCTTCGCATCGTTCTGTCCGTAAAGTTTTGCCCGCTCCTCAGGATACAGTTCGTAAAATCCTGACCCTTCAAATTTGAAGACCATGCTGCGGTGCTTCGTGAGCATTTCTTTCCTGAGCGCTTCTGCACCCTCATCGCTCTTCACTCGCTCAAAGAAGTCCTTGCCCGCCTCATACGCCAGGGGATACTCCCGCTGGACACGATCCAGGCTCTTTCTGGTCTCAGGCAGCTCCATCAGGCAGCACAGCGCGCCGTCCAGAATATTGAACTCCGTCTCCTCCGGGTTTTCCTCAAACATGCCCGTATTCGACATGAGATCAAAGAGTCCAAACATCTCGCCTGCGATGCTCTTGTACTCTTCCTTGGGATCAATGTTCTGCGTAAGGTATCCCACGATCACTCTCTTCAGCTGTTCCTCCAGGTGGTAATCCTTGATGGCACAGTTCTTTTCCGCGGAATACCTCATTGTCTTCAGCCGACTTGCCGCCTTGGGATTCGTGATCCGCGCAGAGAGCGCTTCCATGATCTGCCATGCGGTCTTCCTCAGCTGATCCTTCCAGTCCATGGAGGACCTGACCGAAAGACGGCTCACCACCTCACACACGGAATCCGGATGCATGTTGACATTCTGCAGAAGGAAACTGGACAGACTGTTCAGCACTTCCAGACCGTACTGAGTACTCACATGTCCCAGGTCATCCATGAGATTCCTGTAGATTTCCGCGATATCCTCGAACTGCTCATCATTCCATGTACGGTTTTCGCGAACCAGCGCCATGCCGATTTCCAGAAAATCCTGCCAGTATCCTTCCCTCCGCAGCTGCTGGACATACGATACGACGAAATCCGTGTCCCTCACGCCCATATCGTAGGCCTTCTGAAAGGCTGGAATGGCTTTTTTCGTATATCCGCGCTCCAGATAGGAGATGGCAAGCTCCCGGTGATAAAACTTGTTTTCCGGATCCACTCCGACCAGCTTCTCGGCTGCCTTGACGGATTTTCCCGTGTTTCCGCACCTTCGCAGGGCAATCACATCATGATAGAGGAATACCTGCTCCTGAGGATACTTGCGTATCGCCTTCTCCGCCTCGTCGCGGTAGGCTTCCTCATTCTCGCTTCTTGACAGATTGAGTATGACTTCCAGTGTGGCCTTTGCTGTCGGATCTTCGGGCAGGGGAAGCACGGGGCCTTCCTCCGGATCACGCCGCACACGGATGTGCTCATAGGCGCGCCGGATTTTCTGAAAGCCCTCCGGATCCTTCTCGGGGCTGTGCTTTCTGACCTCCCGGAAGTAGGCCCTTCTGATCTCCTCCTCCGAAGCGCCCAGCTCAACGCCCAGAAGCTCGTAATCGCTGACCATGTTTTATCCCTCCGCTCTGGTGAGCAGATCCGTGAGAATCTCTTCGGTCTCATCCATGTCGATCTGACTGTTCTGGATGATGGCCACCTTCAGTTCATACACAGCCTGCTCCAGCTCTTCCCGCCTGTCATCACTCAGATCTTCCCGTCCCAGCAGACGCTCTGCACGGCGCACCACGGCACGGTAAGCACCGGCCTCAGGCGCTTCCTTCCAGCCGGACACATCCATGGTCCTGCCGCCTGCGCCCTTTACAATCTCGTCCTCTTCGCTCCAGTCCTCGTTCCCATCCACGTCCCAGGCGTTCTGTCCACGGTCCTTCGCATTTCCGGGGCGATATTTGTTGCCCACCATGTTGATTTCCATGCTGCCTGCCACCGACGTGTCCGGCATCGACGCCCTGACTTCCAGAATGCCGTTGATGTTGTAGGTGAACTCAATATCCACGGGACTGCCTGCTGGAAGCGGCGGAAGATTTTTCAGCGAAAACTCATCCAGCAGATGGTTGCTTGATGCGATGGAGCTCTCCCCCTGATACACCTGCACCAGGACCTCCTCCTGGTGATCCACAATGGTATAGAACTGCTCGCTTTTTGTCACAGGGATGGTCGTATTGCGCCTGATAATCACGCTCATCACGTCCGTGTCCCACAGACCGCGTGCTGCACGCACGCCGAGAGAGTAGGAATTCACGTCCGTCATGACCAGGGATTCCTCCGGATCGATGGCGCCTGAAATGATGCCGGCCTGAATGGCCGCACCCTCGGAGACGGCATAGTCGGGGTTGACGGAGCGGGAGGGAGCCTTTTTGAGGAAGGCTTCAATATCCCGTGCCACCATCGGCATCCTCGTGGAGCCGCCCACCAGGATAATCTGGCTGATCCTCTCGATGGTCACATCACCGTCGGAGAGAACCTGCTGAATCGGCGCATGGGTGCGCTCCATCAATTCGCGCGTCATCTCCTCAAACTGTTCGCGCGTCACCTGCTCATCCATGGCCAGGGGCTGGCCGGCGGCATTTTTTGCGATCATGGGCAGCAGCACATGGTAGCTTTCCTGCTCTGACAGGGCCTTTTTGCACTTTTCCGCCTCATCCTTGATCTGCACCATGGCGTAGGCGTCCTCCCTGAGGCTGACGCCGGTTTTTTTCTCAAAGGAATCGAGCAGGTGCTTCATCAGACGCTCATCAAAGTCCTTGCCGCCCAGCTGATTGTCGCCGGCGGATGCCTTGACCTCCAGAACACCTGCAAACATCTCAAGCAGCGTCACGTCAAAGGTGCCGCCGCCCAGGTCATACACCAGGATGTTGCTCTCCTCGTCCAGGTGCTCCAGGCCATAGCTGAGGGCAGCCGCCGTCGGCTCATTGAGGATCCGCTCCACCTGGAAGCCTGCCAGGTTGCCCGCCTCCACTGTCGCCTGACGCTGATCATTGCTGAAATATGCGGGGACGGAGATGACCGCCCTGTTCACATCCTCGCCCAGGGCCTCGGATGCGTAATGCCGCACATATTCCAGGATCTTGGCCGACAGCTCCACCGGCGTGTACTTCTGCTGCCCAAGGGAGATCTCCTCGTCGGATCCCATCTTGCGCTTGACTTCCATGGCCGTCCGCTCCGGGGAGAGAAGCAGCTGCGCTCTGGCCTTCTCGCCCACCACCCAGTTGCCGGAGGCGTCCAGACCGACAACCGAGGGCGTGATGATATTCTCATCCAGGTTCAGGATCATTTCCGCCCGTCCATCGCGGTATACAGCTGCCTCTGTGGTCGATGTGCCAAGGTCGATGCCGATAATCAGATCACTCATGTTTCTCTTCCTCCAAACAATCCTGTCCCTGTTTCAGGCGCAGGGCCCTGTATCAGGACTCAGCCTGCTCCGTTTCTTTGGTTTCTGTCTCATCTGGTACGTACCGGTATGCGCTGACCCTTGCCTTGCGCAGCGTCTGCCCCATGTAGACATACCCGCAGGAGAACACATCTGCCACCGTGGCATCCTGCTGAGGATCCACCGTTTTCACGACCTCCTGCACCTCGTGTACATTATAGTCCACTGCCACATCTCTGTCCATGACGACAGTCAGTCCGGCGGCCATCTGCAGCGGTCTGATCTTGCTTTCCATGAGGGAAGCCTGCTGTCCCCACACGGGATCGTCTGCTGTGAGCCTTGCAAAGCTCTGCATCTGATCCTGCATCACCATCACAAGGTCCAGAAGACGCTCCCGGCTCTTTTCCATGGCCTTCACTTCGCTGCGGTGGTCACTCTCCAGAAGGCTCCTGAGGGCGTCGATGTTCTTCTGCTCCTGCTTCTGAAGATCCTCCATGCCCTCGAGAAGGTCCTCGAGGACCATGTCGTGGCGGCTGACACCGCTCTTCAGCTTGTCCACCGTCTCTCCCACGCTGCCGATCTTCTCCATCCCGCGGCGGATTTCTTCCATATGTTCTGTCTGCTCACTGAGCCCGCTCTGTGTCTTCTGCCCGTCCGCCACACTCTGTAGCTGGCTGCGCATCTGGTCCTGTTCCTCCCGCATCTGCTCCTGATGCTGAAGAATCATATCCTGGTTTTTGGACATGCGCCCAAACAGCTTGAAAAACTTCTTCTTTTTCAACACGCTTCGCCTCTTTATTTGTTATGTTTCCTGTATGTTCCATATGTCTGCCGGGGCACTACCCCGGGTAAACCGCATATTAAGGAAGTTTCAGATCCGAAGTCTCAGATCCGAAGTTTCGACTTCCATATTTCAGATTTCACGTTTCAGATCCAGATACTCCGAGAGTGCGTGGCGTACATGACTGTCCCGGCCCTCCAGCGTCTGTGCCTGAAACAGCGAATGCAGCACGGCCTCCTCCGTGCACTCGGCCGCAGCCCGAAAGCACAAGTCCATCCGGCTTTCGTTGAGAAAGCGCCCCGCAATCACGTCCCCGTCCGTCTCCGGATCGTAGCGGTTGCACGTGGAAAAGCCCAGCATGATCTCCCCGCTTCCGTGCCCGATAAAGGACCCCAGGCGGATGGTCCCCACCTGCATGCGGCGGATGACACGCTGCAGCTGTCTTGAGGACAGGGGCGCATCGGTGGCAAGGATCATGATGCAGCTGCCCACATCCGGACCGGAAGACGCACACTCCGCCTGCTCAATCTCCCGTCCTACAGGTTTTCCCTGGATGGTCAGATCATGCAGCCGGCCGTGATTGGTGAGCACAAAGGCCCCGAAGGTGAACGTTTCCCCCTGCATCTTCACCACCCTCGAGGCAGATCCCACGCCGCCCTTGAGGCCATGGCAGCTCATCCCGCGGCCGCAGCCGATGGCGCCCTCCAGGAAGTCTTCGGATGCCTCCCGGATGGCCGAAAGCACATGCTCCTCCCGGACTGCGCGCCGGGAGATATCACTGAGATAGCTGTCATTGCACTCCATGACCACCGGGTTGATGGAGCGCACCTCCCGCCCTTCATCGCGGCACCGCTTCAGCATGTAGGAGCACATCGCGTCCCACACAAGCCCCACATTCAGCGTGTTGGTCAGGGCGATGGGCGTTTCCAGCTGCCCCAGCTCCTCAATCTGCACAAGGCCTGCGCTCTTGCCAAAGCCGTTGAGCACGTGACATGCGCAGGGAAGCTTCCGAAAAAAGGGATTGTCCATGGACGGCATGATCACCGTGACCCCTGTGTGCACATCCCCCTCGTCGATGGTCGCATGGCCCACCCGGACGCCCTCCACATCCGTGATCTGATTGCGTCTGCCGCGCGCCAGTTCACCCACGCAAAAGTCCATATCCTTCACCCGCTGCTCGCCCCCCTGGCAGCGCTTTTCCCGAACATTTTCACGGACGCCGCCACAGGACAGCATATGAGGCGACGGATTGTTTGTCAATAATGCTGTTCTTCCCCCGGGCCGTTCAAAACTTCCGAATCTTTTTTTCAATTTTTGGCGTTTCATGAAAAAATTGGGGGCAAAAAGCGCATATTCTCCCATTTACAACCAGAAATGTTCGTGATATATTCTGCCCGATGGCATCTGGCCGCCGCCTTCAAGACCAGTCAGGTGTTATCATTTTTTTGACACACACCGGACACTGGGGGGAGGGCTGCCCATGAAGCGTCTGCTGTTTCATCACTTCATCCGTCCGCTCCTCCCATGTCGTCCTGATATATCTCCGGCATTTCGTTTTATATGCATCGGATGCGCACGCCCTGCGGGCTGCGCCTGAATCCGATGCATTTTTCTGTCACGGGGTTTCCCTGTGCAGTATCTGAAGCGAATAAGGCCTGGAATTCTGACATAAGTCAAATAAAAGGATTCAAATAAAAGGAGAGTCTCCATGGGCGCTTTTTTTGGTGTCATCGGCCGGTCTGATGCTGTGGCGGTCACGTATTTTGGCACGGACTATCACTCTCATCTCGGAACCAAGCGGGCCGGGATGGCAGCATGGGATCCGAAGGCCGGACTGCAGCGGGAGATCCACAACATCTCCCATTCCACCTTCCGCTCCAAGTTTGAGGATGCGCTCACCGAAATGGAGGGCACCAGTGCCATCGGCTGCATCTCAGACGCGGACCCGCAGCCGCTCCTGATCCGCTCCAATCTCGGCACCTATGCCATCTCCATCATCGGCGTCATTCAGAATGCCGATGAGCTGATCCGCCAGTACCTCTCCTTCTCCGGCGGCCACTTTGAGGCCATGCGGGGCGGGCACGTGAACACGGCAGAGCTTGTGGCCGCCATGATCGACCAGAAGTCTTCCTTCACCGAGGGCATCCGCTTTGCCCAGCAGGTGATCGACGGCACCGCCTCCATCCTGATCCTCAGGGATGATGGCCATCTCATCGCCGCCCGCGACCGCTTCGGCCGCCTTCCGATCCTGGTGGGCAAGGGTGAGAACGGATACTGCGTGTCCTTTGAGAACTTCGCCTACCAGAAGCTGGGCTATGAGGACTTCAGGGAGCTTGGCCCCGGGGAAATCCTGGAGATCAGTGCAGAGAAAATCGTGCAGCTGGCCCCGCCCCACGAGGAGATGCGGATCTGCTCGTTCCTTTGGACCTACTACGGCTATCCCACATCCAGCTACGAGGGCGTCAACGTGGAGGCCATGCGCTACCGCAACGGGGAGATCATGGCAAGGAATGACCAGGAGCGCGGCTTTGACCATCACCTGGATTATGTCGGCGGCGTTCCCGACTCCGGCACACCGCACGCCATCGGATATGCCAACGAATCCGGGTGCAAGTTTGCCCGGGCCTTCATCAAGTACACGCCCACCTGGTCCCGCTCCTTCATGCCTGCCTCCCAGCAGGACAGAAACCACGTGGCCAAGATGAAGCAGATTCCCGTGCATGAGCTGATCCAGGACAAGGATCTGCTGTTTGTCGATGACTCCATTGTTCGGGGAACACAGCTTCGGGAAACCGTGGAATTCCTCTATGAGAGCGGCGCCCGCTCGGTGCACATGCGCTCTGCCTGCCCGCCCATCATGTACGGATGCAAGTACCTGAACTTTTCCAGAGCCACCTCCGACATGGAGCTGATCACCCGCCAGGTGATCATGGAACTGGAGGGCAAGGAAGGGTTTGACCACCTGGAGGAATACGCGGATGCCACCACCGAGCGCGGGAAGGCCATGCGCCAGGCCATCTGCGACAAGTTCCATTTTGATTCGCTGGATTTCCAGTCCCTTGACGGTCTCGAGGAGGCCATCGGGATCGACCGGTGCAAGCTGTGCACCTACTGCTGGAACGGAAAGGAATAAAGCGCCATGAATACCCAGTCCCATTCCCAGTCCTATGCTGCCTCCGGCGTGGACATCACCGCCGGCTACCGCGCCGTCGAGCTCATGAAAAAGCACATCGCCCGCACCAACATTCCCGGCGTCGTCTCCGACATCGGCGACTTTGGGGGACTGTTTGAGATGGACCTGGGGGACATCCGTCACCCGGTCCTGGTCAGCGGCACGGACGGCGTGGGCACCAAGCTCAAGCTGGCCTTCCTCCTGGACCGCCATAACACCGTGGGCATTGACTGCGTGGCCATGTGCGTCAACGATGTCATCTGTGCCGGCGCAAAGCCGCTGTTCTTCCTGGACTACATCGCCTGCGGGAAGAATGTTCCCGAGCGCATCGAGCAGATCGTGTCCGGTGTCGCCGAGGGCTGCGTGCAGGCCGGGTGTGCGCTGATCGGCGGGGAAACCGCGGAGATGCCCGGCTTTTATCCGGAGGACGAGTACGACCTGGCCGGCTGCACCACGGGCGTGGTCGATAAGGAAAAGATCCTGGACAAGACCACCATGCAGCCGGGGGATGTGGTGATCACACTCCCCTCCTCGGGCGTCCACTCCAACGGCTTCTCCCTGGTCCGCAAGGTGTTTGCAGAGGAGCTCTCAGCGGGAAAGGATGCCCTCCTCCGCCCCCTCGATGCCCTCGAGGGACGGAGCCTTGGCGAAACCCTCCTCACGCCCACGGTCATCTATGTAAAGCCGGTCCTGGCACTCCTTGAGCGCGTGCATGTCCGCTCCATCTCCCACATCACCGGCGGCGGCTTTTATGAGAACATCCCGCGCTCCATTCCAAATGGCCTGTGCGCTAAGATTGAAAAGGCGGCCCTGCGGATCCTGCCCATCTTCCGCCTGATCGGGGAAAAGGGCCAGATTCCCGAGCGGGACATGTTCAACACCTACAACATGGGCACCGGCATGACGGTCATCGTCCCGAAGACGGAGGCAGACACCGCGCTGCAGGTGCTGAAATCTCAGGGCATCGATGCCCGCATGATCGGCGAAATTGAACAGAATGCGGACGAAAAAATCCGCCTGATATAAGGCAGGAGATGACGCACATGGAAAAAGCCCGAATCGCCGTGCTGGTCTCCGGCGGCGGCACCAATCTGCAGGCACTGCTGGATGCACAGAAGGATGGAACTCTGCAAAACGGCACCATCTCCCTGGTCGTCTCCAACAAGCCCGGTGTCTACGCCCTGACGCGCGCAGAAGCTGCCGGCGTGCCGGCCCTGGTCATAGAAAAGGAAAAGGGTGAAAGCGGCCAGGCCGCCTTTGAGGATGCGCTCTCTTCGGCACTTGAAAGCCACCGGATCGACCTCATCATCCTCGCCGGCTTCCTCGCGATCCTCTCTGAATCCTTCACCGCCCGCTGGCCCCGGAGGATCATCAATGTGCACCCCTCCCTGATCCCCGCCTTCTGCGGAAAGGGATTCTACGGGCTGCGCGTGCATGAGGCCGCGCTTCAAAGGGGCGTCAGGGTCAGCGGTGCCACCGTCCACTTTGTCAACGAGATCCCGGACGGAGGCGAGATCATTTACCAGAAAGCGGTGGATGTCCTGCCGGGGGACACACCGGAGGTGCTGCAGAAACGCATCATGCAGCAGGCGGAGTGGATTCTCCTCCCGAAGGCTGCAGAAACTGTTTCCCGGGAAATCGTCCTTGCCAGAGAGCAGGACGCCAAATGACAGGAGGTCACACACATGCAATCTTTTGAACTCAAATACGGCTGCAACCCCCACCAGAAACCCGCCCGCATCACCATGGGGGACGGGCAGGATCTGCCTCTGGAGATCCTCTGCGGCCGGCCGGGATATATCAATTTCCTGGATGCCATGAATTCCTGGCAGCTGGTGCAGGAGATGAAAAAAGCGCTGAACCTTCCCTGCGCCACCTCCTTCAAGCATGTCAGCCCCACCTCCGCGGCAGCCGGCATCCCGCTCCCCGAGAAGCTCAAGAAAGCCTGCTTCGTGGACGACATTGAGGGCCTGGACGATTCTCCCCTGGCCTGCGCGTATGCAAGGGCCCGCGGCACGGACCGCATGTCCTCCTTCGGCGACTGGGTCGCCCTGTCCGATGTGTGCGATGTGACCACGGCCAAGCTGCTCAAGCGGGAAGTGTCTGACGGCGTCATCGCCCCCGGCTATGAACCGGAAGCCCTGGAGATCCTGAAGACCAAGCGCAAGGGCAACTACAATATCGTGAAGATCGATCCCTCCTACGTCCCCGCCCCCCGTCGAGCGCAAGCAGGTGTTCGGCGTGACCTTCGAACAGGGCAGGAACGACGTGGAGATCACAGACAGCCTCCTGGAGCGCATCGTGACCCGCAACCAGGATCTCCCGGAGAGCGCAAAGCGGGACCTGATCATCTCCCTGATCACCCTCAAGTATACCCAGTCCAACTCTGTCTGCTATGCCGTGGACGGCCAGGCCATCGGCGTGGGTGCCGGCCAGCAGAGCCGCGTGCACTGCACCCGTCTTGCGGGCTCCAAGGCGGACACCTGGCAGCTGCGCCAGTGTGACAAGGTCCTGTCCCTGCCCTTTCGGCCAGACCTTGGAAGGCCCGACCGGGACAATGTCATCGACGGATACATCAACGGCAATGAGGAGGATGTGTGCGAGGAGGGCCGCTGGCAGAAGTACTTTACCCGCCAGCCGGATCGGCTGACCGAGGAGGAAAAGAAGGAATACCTTGCCTCCATCTCCGGCGTGTCCCTGGGCTCCGACGCCTTCTTCCCCTTCTCCGACAATATTGAGCGCGCGCACCGCAGCGGTGTCACCTACATCGCAGAGCCCGGCGGCTCCATCCGCGACGACCTGGTGATTGACGCCTGCAATGACTACGGCATGGTCATGGCCTTTACCGGCCTGAGGCTGTTCCATCACTGATTCGAGCCGGGACCCGGAAAAATAGCGGAGGACATGCACATGAATATCATGGTTGTGGGCGGTGGCGGCCGGGAGCATGCCATCATCCGAAAGCTTCGGGAAAACCCCCAGGTGAACACCATCTGGGCACTTCCCGGCAATGCCGGCATGGTGCCGGAGGCAGAACTTGTATCCATCGGGGCCACCGACCTTGACGGCATCTGCGACTTTGCAAAACAGCATCCCGTAGACTATGCCGTCGTCGCACCGGACGATCCCCTGGCCATGGGCCTGGTGGACCGGCTGAGTGAACTCGGCATCCCCTGCTTCGGTCCCAGTGCCGCGGCCGCCCAGATCGAGGCCAGCAAGGTCTTCGCCAAGGATCTGATGCGCCGCTACGGGATCCCGACGGCCGCCTGGGAGGCCTTTGACAGTGCAGAGAAGGCCCTCCAGTACCTTGAAGCCTGCGATCTGCCCATTGTCATCAAGGCGGATGGCCTGGCGCTCGGAAAGGGCGTCATCATCGCAGAGACCCGCGAATCTGCCCGCGAGGCCGTCCACAGCATCATGGAGGAGCACGCCTTCGGAAAGAGCGGTGACCGGGTGGTCATCGAGGAGTTCCTGACGGGCCCCGAGGTCTCGGTCCTCGCCTTCACAGACAGTCATACCATCGTCCCCATGGTCTCCTCCATGGACCACAAGCGTGCCCTGGACGGAGACAAGGGCCTGACCACCGGCGGCTTGGGCACTGTGGCCCCGAATCCCGCCTACACCCCGGAGCTTGCAAAGAGGTGCATGGAGGAGATCTTCCTTCCCACCGTCCGCGCCATGAACGCGGAGGGCCGGCCCTTCAAAGGCTGCCTCTACTTCGGCCTCATGATGACCCCCAAAGGCCCCCGGGTCATCGAATACAACTGCCGTTTCGGCGACCCCGAGACGCAGGTGGTGCTGCCGCTGCTCAAAACAGACCTTCTGACCGTCATGCAGTCGGTCACGGAGGAGCGGCTGCATGAGTGCAGCGTAGAATTTTCCGGGGAAAGTGCCTGCTGCGTCATCCTGGCAAGCCCCGGCTATCCCGGCCACTACCCCAAAGGCATTCCGGTCAGGATCCCCGAGGAGGTACGGCCCTTTGTCTATTCGGCAGGCCTTAGTGAGAAGGACGGCCAGCTTGTCACCTCCGGCGGCCGCGTGCTCGGTGTCACGGCAGTGGCGCCCACGCTCCGCGATGCCATCTCCTCTGCCTATGAGATGGCCGAAACAATTGATTTCCCCGATGCCCACATGCGGCATGACATCGGACAGCGGGCACTGAAAGCCCTTGAAAAGTGAGGCTTGAGACGACATGGTCTATCGCGTCTATGTGGAAAAGCGGCCGGAGATGGCCGGCGAGGCAAAAGCCCTTCTGCGGGACTGCCAGGAGTTTCTTCAGATCCAGAGCCTGACAGGCCTTCGCATCGTGAACCGCTATGACCTGGAAAACATTACCCCTGAGCTGTTTGACATCGCCGTCCGCCAGGTGCTCTCAGAGCCCCAGCTGGACATGGTCTCAGAGGACGTGGATCCAAAAGGCGGGATTCTATTCGCCGCGGAATATCTTCCCGGCCAGTTTGACCAGCGCGCAGACAGCGCAGCCCAGTGCATTCAGCTGATCTCCCAGGGCGCAAGGCCCCTGGTGAGAACGGCGAGGGTGTATATCCTGGAGGGAGAGATCACGGAAAATGAGCTTTCTCAGATCAAGCACTACGTGATCAACCCCGTGGAGTCGAGGGAAGCATCCCTGGAAAAGCCCGACACCCTGAACATGCACTTTGAAACGCCGAGCGATGTGGAAACGCTCCACGGTTTCACTTCTCTTGACCGACAGGCGCTTGAGCAGTTTGTCCGCACCTACGCTCTTGCCATGGATGCGGACGATATTCAGTTCTGCCAGGAGTACTTCCGCTCCGAGCACCGGGATCCCACCATCACCGAGATCCGCATGATCGACACCTACTGGTCCGATCACTGCCGCCATACCACCTTCCTGACACACATCGATACGGTTTCCTTTGAGGATCCGCTGCTGGAAAAGACATGGCAGGAGTATCTCCGGGTGCGCAGGGATCTCGCCCGGGAGGACCGGCCCATCTGTCTGATGGACCTTGGCACCATCGCAGCAAAGTACCTGAGAAAGCAGGGTCTTCTTGAAAAGCTGGACGAAAGCGAGGAGATCAACGCCTGCACCGTGAAGATGGACGTCACGGTGGACGGCCGAAAGGAACCCTGGCTGCTCCTTTTCAAAAACGAGACCCACAACCATCCCACCGAGATCGAGCCCTTCGGCGGCGCGGCCACATGCATCGGCGGCGCCATCCGCGATCCGCTGTCCGGCCGTGCCTACGTGTACGGCGCCATGCGTGTGACAGGGGCCGCAGATCCCCTGAAGCCCGTCAGCGAAACCATTCCCGGCAAGCTCCCCCAGCGCAAGATTGTCACCACCGCCGCCCAGGGCTATTCCTCCTATGGCAACCAGATCGGTCTTGCCACCGGCGTGGTGGATGAGATCTATCACCCGGGCTATGCCGCCAAGCGCATGGAAATCGGCGCCGTCATCGCGGCGGCCCCGGCAGAGAATGTGCGCCGCGAGCGGCCCACCCCCGGCGATGTGGTGATCCTCCTTGGCGGCTCCACCGGACGCGACGGCTGCGGCGGTGCCACCGGCTCCTCCAAGTCCCACACCGTGCAGTCCCTCGAAACCTGCGGTGCCGAGGTCCAGAAGGGCAATGCCCCCGAGGAAAGAAAGCTCCAGCGCCTCTTCCGCAATCCCGAAGCCACACGGCTCATCAAGCGGTGTAACGACTTCGGTGCCGGCGGCGTGAGCGTGGCCATCGGGGAGCTGGCAGACGGCCTGTCCATCGCTCTGGATAAAGTCCCGAAAAAGTATGAGGGCCTTGACGGCACAGAGCTTGCCATCTCAGAATCCCAGGAGCGCATGGCTGTGGTGGTGGCCCCGGAAGACACGGATGCCTTCCTGAAACTGGCAGCCAGGGAGAACCTTCAGGCCTGTCAGGTAGCCACCGTCCAGGAAAACCCGCGCCTTCAGATGCACTGGAAGGGCAAGACCATCGTGGACCTGTCCAGGGAATTCCTGAATTCCAATGGCGCAGAAAAGCATATCTCCATCCCCTGCGCGGCCCCGGCCCTGCAGGAGGATGCCGTGGACGGTTCCTTCAGGGAGCTTCTCACCGCCCTGGCCTCGGACCTCAACGTCTGCTCCAAGCGCGGCCTCTCCGAGCGATTTGACTCCACCATCGGCGCAGGCTCCGTCCTGATGCCCTTTGGCGGAAAGCATCAGCTGACGCCGGTGCAGGCCATGGTGCAGAAGGTCTCCGTGGAAAAAGGTCATACGGACGACTGTACCCTGATGGCCTTCGGCTATGACCCGCTTCTCGCATCCGCCAGTCCCTACCACGGGGCCTATCAGGCGGTGGTGGAATCCGTCTCCCGGCTGATTGCCACCGGCGCTTCTTTCGAGGATGTGTATCTCACCTTCCAGGAGTATTTCCCGCATCCCGGGCATGACGGCAAGCGCTGGTCTCAGCCCCTTGCGGCCCTCCTCGGTGCCTTCCAGGCCCAGATCGATCTTGGGATCGCGGCCATCGGCGGCAAGGACTCCATGTCCGGCACCTTTGAGGACCTGGACGTACCGCCGACCCTGGTGTCCTTTGCGGTCACATCCGCCAAAACAGGTGATATTCTCCCCAATCCCTTCAGGCAATCGGGCCACCGGGTGTATCTCCTGAAGGCCGCGGAAACTGTCGATCATCTCCCCGAGAAAGAGAGCCTGAAGCAGCTCTACAGCCGCGTCCATACTGCCATGCAGCAGGGGCAGATCCTCTCTGCCTGGGTGCCCGGCATGGGCGGTGTGGCCGAGGGCGTCATGAAGATGGCCTTTGGCAACGGCATCGGCTTCCGCTTTGAGGATACCACCGATCGGGACACCATCTTCCTCCCGCAGCGCGGCACCTTCCTGGTGGAGGTCAGCGATGCGTTTGTCCCAGAGGGCGGAGACATGCTCCTTGGTAGCACGCAGGACACGGCAGAAATTGCCTGTCAGGACAGTCACGTGTCCCTCGCAGAGCTCCAGAGCACATGGGAAGACAAACTCGAGCCCGTCTATCCCTGCAATATTCCCCAGGCGGAAGACGAAAAGGCCGCATTTGATCTCCATGCAGCCACATCCTGGCCGGCCCCCGCTGTCCGTCACAGTGCACCCCGTGTCCTGATCCCCGCCTTCCCCGGCACCAACTGCGAGTACGACAGTGCCCGCGCCGTCAGAGAGGCCGGCGCCGAGCCCGAGATCTTCGTGGTGCGTAACCTGACCAGTGAGGACGTCTCGAGGAGCGCCGAGGAGTTCGCCGAAAAGCTTTCCGCCTCCCAGATGCTCTTTGTTCCCGGCGGCTTTTCCGGCGGCGATGAGCCCGACGGATCCGGCAAGTTCATCACGGCCTTCCTGCGCGGCGCCCTGGTGAAGGAGCAGGTGGAAGCGCTGCTTTCCCGCCGCGACGGCCTGATCCTCGGCATCTGCAACGGCTTCCAGGCACTCATCAAGCTGGGCCTTGTGCCGTACGGCCGCATCCTGGATACAGACGAGCACTGCCCGACCCTCACCTTCAACACCATCGGGCGCCATCAGTCGCGTCTGGTGCGGGTGCAGGTACAGAGCAATCTTTCCCCCTGGCTTTCCATGACACAGCCAGGCGAAATCTACACCGTCCCCATCTCCCACGGAGAGGGCCGCTTCACAGGCGAGGAAGAGCTGGTCCGGAGTCTGTTTGAAAAGGGCCAGGTGGCCACCCGCTATGTGGATCTCTCCGGTCATCCCACCCAGGATGTCCGCTTCAATCCCAACGACTCCCTGCACGCCATCGAAGGCATCACGTCCCCCGATGGCCGTGTCTTCGGCCGCATGGGCCACGCGGAGAGATGTGTGAAGGGACTTTACAAAAATGTGGACGGGCTCTATGACTGCCACATGTTCGAAGCAGCCGTCCGCTACTTCAATCACTCCCTCTGATCCACTGGTTTCACAGGAGGTATGTCTGATGGATATTCTAACGCAGCTTCAACAGTTCGATCCGGAGGTTGCAAATGCATGCACCCAGGAGCTGGAAAGGCAGCAGCACAACATTGAGCTCATCGCCTCGGAAAACATCGTGAGCCCTGCCGTGCTCCTGGCCGCCGGCACCATTCTCACCAACAAGTACGCAGAAGGTTACCCCGGAAAGCGCTACTATGGCGGCTGCCAGTGCGTGGATGTGGTGGAGGACATTGCCCGCGAGCGCGCCAAGAAGCTCTTTGGCGCCGAGCACGCCAACGTCCAGCCCCACTCGGGTGCCAATGCAAACCTGGCCGTCTTCTTCGCCCTGCTCAATCCCGGCGACACGGTCATGGGCATGAACCTCCAGCAGGGCGGACACCTGAGTCACGGAAGTCCCGTGAACATTTCCGGCAAGTACTTCCACATCGTCCCCTACGGCGTCAACCCCGTCACCGAGTGCATTGACTATGATGAGATGCGACGCATCGCAAAGGAATGCCAGCCCAAGCTCATCGTGGTGGGCGCCAGCGCCTACAGCCGGATCATCGATTTCCCCAAGTGCCGGGAGATCGCAGATGAGGTGGGTGCCTACCTGATGGTGGACATGGCCCACATTGCGGGCCTCGTCGCAGCCGGGGTTCATCCCTCGCCTGTCCCCTATGCTGACGTGGTCACCACCACCACCCACAAGACCCTTCGCGGTCCCAGGGGCGGCATGATTCTGTGCCGCGAAAGCCTCGCAAAACAGATCGACAAGGCCGTCTTCCCCGGCACCCAGGGCGGACCGCTTGAGCACATCATCGCGGCCAAGGCTGTGGCGCTCGGCGAGGCCATGACGGAGGAGTTCCGTGACTATCAGCGCAGGATCGTGGAAAATGCACATGTGCTCGCCGACGAACTCCTCGCCCGCGGCATCTCCCTGGTATCTGGCGGCACGGACAATCACCTGATGCTTCTCAAGCTCACAGACAAGAACATCACCGGCAAGGATCTGGAGCACCGTCTGGACGAGGTGCGCATCACCGCCAACAAGAATACAATTCCCGGCGATCCCCAGTCGCCCTTTGTCACCTCCGGTCTTCGCATCGGCACCCCCGCCGTCACCACCCGCGGTTTCGGCACAGAGGAAATGAAGAAAATTGCAGGCTTCATCTCCGATGTCATCGAAGACTTCGATGGAAACCGTGCAAGGATCCTGGATGAAGTGACAGAGCTGTGCGCCAGATTCCCGATCTATCAGTAAAGCGGAGGATTACCATGCTTTCAGACATTCAGATTGCCCAGGCCACACCCATGCGTCCCATTCAGGAGATTGCTGAGAAGGCCTGCATTCCCGAGAAGTATCTGGAACCCTATGGCCGCTACAAAGCCAAAGTGGATCCTGCACTTCTCAAGGAAAGTGACCGGAAGGACGGAAAGCTGATCCTGGTGACAGCCATCACCCCGACCCCCGCCGGTGAAGGCAAGACCACGACATCCATCGGACTGACCGACGGCCTGCGCGTGATTGGAAAGAACGCCGTGTGCGCCCTGCGGGAGCCTTCCCTGGGACCTGTATTCGGCATCAAGGGCGGAGCTGCCGGTGGCGGCTATGCCCAGGTTGTCCCCATGGAGGACATCAACCTGCACTTTACCGGCGACTTCCACGCCATCACCTCGGCCAACAACCTTCTGGCCGCCATGCTGGACAATCACATTCAGCAGGGCAATGCCCTGGGAATCGACCCGCGAAAAATCACATGGAAGCGCTGCCTGGACATGAACGACCGGCAGCTGCGCAACATCGTGGACGGTCTGGGCGGCAAGCCCAACGGCACCCCCAGGGAAGACGGTTTTGACATCACCGTGGCCTCCGAAATCATGGCCATCTTCTGCCTTGCCGATGGCATCCGTGACCTCAAAGAGCGCCTCAGTCGGATCATCGTGGCCTATACCTATGATGACAAGCCTGTCACCTGCGGTGATCTGAAGGCACAGGGCGCCATGGCAGCGCTCCTCAAGGACGCGCTGAAGCCAAACCTGGTGCAGACCCTGGAGGGCACCCCTGCCTTCGTGCACGGTGGTCCGTTTGCCAATATTGCCCACGGCTGCAACTCCGTCAGCGCTACCCGCATGGCACTCAAGTGCGCAGACTACGTGGTCACAGAAGCCGGTTTCGGCGCAGACCTTGGCGCTGAAAAGTTCCTGGATATCAAGTGCCGTCTCTCAGGGCTCAGGCCCAACGCGGTGGTCGTCGTGGCCACGGTCCGTGCCCTCAAGATGCACGGAGGTCTCCCGAAGCAGAGCCTTGCAGAAGAAAACCTCACTGCCCTTGAAAGCGGTCTTCCCAATCTTCTCAGGCATGTATCCAATATCCGGGACGTGTATCATCTTCCCTGCGTCGTGGCGGTCAATCAGTTTCCCACCGATACCCAGGCAGAGCTCGATCTCATCGTCCGCAAGTGCCGGGAGCTTGGTGTGAACACGATCCTCTCCACCGTCTGGGCAGACGGCGGAAAGGGCGGCGCTGCCCTCGCCGAGGAAGTGGTCCGTCTGTGCGAGGAGGACAACGGGAATTTCTCCTTTGCCTATGACCTGGACGGCACACTGGAGGAGCGGATCGAGACACTCGTCCAGCGGATCTACCGCGGAAAAGGCGTGTCTATCCTGCCTGCTGCGAAAAAACAGATCCAGACGCTCACCTCCCTCGGGTTTGGCAACATGCCCATCTGTGTGGCAAAGACCCAGTATTCTTTTTCCGATGATCCCGCGCTTCTCGGTGCACCGGAGGATTTTACCGTCACGGTCCGCCAGGTCCGTGTATCCGCAGGAGCCGGCTTTGTGGTGGTCCTCACCGGGGACATCATGACCATGCCTGGCCTGCCCAGGGTGCCCGCCGCAGAGCGCATAGATGTGGATGATGACGGCCGCATCTCGGGGCTCTTCTGAGACTTGCCCCGGCCGTGCAAAAGGCATATGATTCACAGTGCCGGCACCTGCATGGCAAATGGTATCGGGTGGCAGATCTGCTGACGCAGTGTGCAATCCTGCGCCGCAGGATCATGTTTATTGTCTTAATATCTGTAATGACTTGAAAGGAAGCGATCCCAATGGCTGACGTAAGACCGGTAACCATGGAACGTATCACCACCGAATCTCTGGCTCAGGCTTTCATTGATGAACAGGTGGCCGCACTCAGAAAGCAGATCGGAAACGGCAAGGTGCTGCTGGCCCTGTCCGGCGGCGTGGATTCCTCCGTCGTCGCTGCTCTTCTCATCAAGGCCGTAGGTGACCAGCTGACATGCGTGCATGTCAATCATGGTCTTCTGCGCAAGGGTGAACCTGAGCAGGTCATCGAGGTCTTCCGCAACCAGATGAAGGCCAATCTGGTCTATGTGGATGCCGTCGACCGTTTCCTCGACAAGCTGGCCGGCGTCTCTGATCCGGAAGAAAAGCGCAAGATCATCGGTGCAGAATTCATCCGGGTGTTTGAGGAAGAAGCCAGGAAGCTGGATGGCATCCGTTTCCTGGGCCAGGGCACCATCTACCCTGACATCCTCGAGAGCGACGGTGTCAAAGCACACCACAACGTGGGCGGTCTTCCCGAGGATCTCCACTTTGAGCTGGTAGAGCCCGTCAAATTCCTCTACAAGGACGAAGTCCGCGTGGTCGGCAAGGCCCTCGGCCTTCCGGACAACATGGTCTACCGTCAGCCCTTCCCTGGTCCTGGCCTCGGTGTCCGCTGTGTTGGTGCTATCACCCGTGACCGCCTTGAGGCCGTCCGCGAGTCCGATGCCATCCTGCGAGAAGAGTTCGCCGCATCCGGTCTGCAGGGCAAAGTCTGGCAGTACTTCACCATCGTGCCGGACATCAAGTCCACGGGTATCAAGGACAACAAACGCACATGGGACTGGCCTGTCGTCATCCGCGCCGTCAACAGCGTGGATGCCACCGCTGCCACGATCGAAGAGGTTCCCTATGCACTTCTTGGCAAGATTACCAACCGCATCCTGGCCGAAGTGAAAGGTGTCAACCGTGTTCTATATGATCTGAGCCCCAAGCCCGTTGCAACAATCGAGTGGGAATAAAGAACAAGATCCCAAAACCCGCATAAAATAAGAGTTGCCGGGTGGTCAACGTTCCGAGTGGCAACAATTTGGCAACAAAAATCCACATTGACGAAAATAAGGGCTAACTGATTTTGTTAAGAATCAGTTAGCCCTATTTCTATGCAATTTTCGGAATGATGGAGGTGTCATTCATGATTGTTTTTTCCATGACCAAAATAACCTGCCGCCATATACATACGGTCGGCTTTTTCGTCGGTTGGCATCGTTTGGATATTCAATGAGAATCGTTTGGTTATAGGGGATATTGTTGGCATATCAGATTTACCGTAGTGTTCACGCTGTCGGGGCCTTTTTCTCGTTGACATTTCAGGATCATCGCGGCATATTCATTATATGAGCGTGCTCATATAAATGGATTTGGAGGGTGGGCGCCATGCCGAAGATCATACCGGAGCTGCGGGAGAAGCTGTTGCTCGCAGCGAGAAAACGGCTTTTGGAGGACGAAAGCCACGACTTTTCCACCCGGCAGCTGGCCGCGGATTGCGGCGTGGCAGCGGGAACGGTGTTCAACTATTTTCCCACCAAGGAAACGCTGCTTGCCAGCGTGATGCTGGAGGACTGGCAGAGCTGTTTGGCCCAAATGACGGCGTCGGCGGAGGCGGCGGAGAGCGTTGCCGGGGGCTTTCAAAGGATGGAAGCCCTGCTGCGGGAATTCTCTCAGCCCTTTTTGCCCGTCTGGCGCAGCTATGACCACCGGGCTCCTCTGCCGGAATACCATGCTGTGCTGATCCGACAGCTCAGCGCCGTTGTGGAGCGTTTGCTTGTCAAAACCGGGAAAAGCTGCAGCGAAACAGAGCGCCAGGTGCTCTCGGAACTGCTGCTGGCGGCGTCTCAGCGGGATGCGGGCACCATCGTCCGTCTGATTCCCGTGATCGAAAAGATCATTGCGTAACGGAAAATTATTTTATGGAAGGAACTGATATATCATGTCCAGCTTTCATGACTTGCGGATCGTAGACAACTTCTACCAGACCAGCGCCTACTATCCCATGCCTACCGTGCTGATCTCCACCCTGACCCCAGAGGGGAAGACCAGCCTCGGCCCCTATTCTCTGATTGCCCCCTACTACGTGGCAGGCAAGGGCTATTACGCCATGCTGCTCAACTGCCGCAACTCCTCCAACACCGCCCAGCACCTGCTGCGGGAGGGCAAGTGCGCCATCAACTTCATTCCCGATAAGCGGAAGTACTTCAAGGAGGCGGTTCGTCTTGGCTGGCCCGGCGATACCCCTGAGGAGAAGATGAAGAACTGCAAGTTCACCCTGGAGGATGGCCTCAGCGCCAAGGATCACCCGTGCGAGCGTTTCCCCAAGGTGGTTGCCGAAAGCTACCAGGTTTTTGAGTGCACCTGGATGCGGGAATTGGACGGGGCCCAGGACGACAAGCCCGGCGAGCTCAGCGGCTATCCCGGCCCATATCATAATTTTAACGGCATTACCTCGGAATTCGGCGCCCACTTCATTCTGCGAATTGACCACATCCTCATGAAGGAAAAGCAATACAACGGCATCATCAACGGCGTCAAGGCTTCAGACTTCCCGCCTGTGCCCGTGGACTATGGCTATCGCGACAGCAAGAACTTCTGGTACACCAAATTCCGCCGTCCCATTCCGGAGCTGCTGCCCATGCGGGAGACCAGCGTGCAGTCCGTTCGCTACGCCGCCGATCGCATCGACGACAAGATCAAGTTCACCGACGAAGCCTGCGCAAAGCTGGTGAAGGTGCCCCGCATCTTCCTGCCCACAGCCCTCAAGGGCTGCGTCCAGTGGGCCAGAGAAAACGGCGTCACCTTGATCACCGCTGAGCACATGGACATCATCAACGACAAGCGCAGTAAAGAAAAGAAAAAATAAAAAACGAAGGGAGCGTTTTTATGAAAATCGTACTGGCGGGCGCCTTTGGCAATCTGGGCGCCGAAATTCTGAAGGTTCTCTGCAAAACCGGGCACCGGATCGTGGCGGCGGACCTGAAGGATCGACCCATCGAGGGCACCGAGGGAAAATATGAGTTTGTCTCCATCGACGCGACCAAGCCCGAGACCCTCAAGGGCCTCTGCGACGAGGTCGATGTCGTCATCACCACCATGGGCCTGACGGCGGCGTCCACAAAGTTCACAGCCTACGACATCGACTATCAGGGCAATCTGAATTTGCTGAACGAGGCCAAAAAGGGCGGGGTCAAAAAATTCACCTACATCTCCGTCATCTCCTGTGATGAGCCGGGTGCGGAGAAGGTGCCCATGCTGCATGCGAAGTACAAGTTTGAGCAGGAGCTGAAGAAGGCGGGCATCGACTATGTCATTCACCGCCCCACCGGCTATTTCTACGACATCGCCAAGGTATTCCGCCCCTATGTGGAGAAGGGCGAGATGCAGCTTCTCAAGCATTACGGCGACGTGAAGGCCAACGTGGTGGACTGCCCGGAATTTGCGGAGTTCATCGTCGAGCGCATGATGGAGACCAATACCGTCTACTCCGTGGGCGGCAAGGAGACCTGGACGTATCTCGAGATGGCGAAAATGTGCATGAACGCCGGCGATAAGCCCTGTATCATCAAATGGTCGTCCTATCGGATGTTCGGCATCCTTGCCAACATGCCCTTCATCAAGAAGGCCGGCAAGCACGACATCATTCTGTTCTCCCAGTGGACCTTGAGCCATAACCTTGTGGGCGACACCATCGTGGGCAAGCACTCCTTCAAGGAATACATCAACAACTACTTTTCGGACTTGCGCAAATAGAGAAAGGGTGGGATCGTTGTGTCAAAAGCCTGTATTCTAATCATCCTCGCTGCGGGCCTTCTGGGCTGCTCGGTGGGCTTTAAAAAGTTCGTCTGGTTCATGTCCGTGGGCTATGGCCTGGCCATGAGCTGCATCGCGGCAGCGCTGTGCGTTCTCGCCATCATCACCGGCACCGCCACGCTGCCCTTCCTGGTCCTTGTGGCGGTGATCTTCATCTACGGCCTGCGTCTTGGCCTGTTCCTGCTGATCCGGGAGACCAAAAACGCCGCCTACCGCAAGACCCTTGCCTCCGCGGGAGGCGACAAGAAAATGCCCTTCCCGGTGCTGTTCTCCATGTGGCTAATGAACGCCGGTCTGTTTCTGATGCAGACCTCGCCCATGTACTACCGGCTGCAAAATGTTTCCCGGGCACTCGTTGCCAACGAGTCCGTATTCCTGTGGATCGGCGTGGGCATCAGCGCGCTCGGCCTGATCATTGAGGTGGTCTCCGACGCCCAGAAATCCGCACAGAAGAAGGAAAATCTGAAGATGGTGGCAACCAAGGGGCTGTTCAAGCTCTGCCGCTGCCCCAACTACTTCGGCGAAATTCTGGTCTGGACCGGCGTGCTGGTCTCCGGCATCCCCATTCTGCGGGGCTGGCAGTGGGTGATCGCCGCCGTCGGCTATATCGCCATTGTGTACGTTATGTTCAATGGCGCCAAGCGTCTGGAGACCCGGCAGACCAAGCGCTGCTGGAAAATGCCGGAGTATGTGGAATATGTCAACAAGACCCCCATCATCATCCCTTTCCTGCCCATCTACCACCTGATAGACTGGAGGCAGTGAGATGGCGCGCGATTTGCTTGCACTTGTAGACGAAGCCTATTCTCTCACCGCATGTGCAGAGGAACCGGTGCGCTTCCAAGCCTCCGGGATGGACTTTGTCGCCCGTCGCTATGATGCCGAGGGCTTTGGCTGCATCTCCGTCATGGAGACCGAAGGAATGGGCGGCAGCGTCAAGATGCGCTCTTTGATTCTCAATCCCTTCGATGTAGACGCACCGCTGCTCTCATGCGACCGGATCTCTGCCATGGGGCAGGAGATGCTTTACCTGGAGCTCTTCGACACCACCCTGACTCCCGGTTTCGGGAACGCGGCACTGGAGCAGCTTGCGAAGGAAGCCGGAGACATTCCCGACCAGGACCCCGGTACACATTGGTATGACGGGATGCGGGTCGGTACCCCGATCATCAAGAAGGGTAACTCCGGGGAGCTTGCCCGGATGGAGCAGCTGCAGACGGACTATCTGGCCGCCTTTCTGGCAGCGTGCAAAGCCGCTCCCGTCTGCGATCCGGAAGCAAAGCGGGAGAAGGCCAGGGCCTACTGCGAGGGACTGCTGATCCACGGCGGCCCCGCCACAGACCCGGTCAAGGCTGCTCTGGGGCCCGAGGCCACCGCGGAATTTTTCCGCAGGACCCTGTTCGGCATCGATGCAAGGAACACGGAGGAAGAAACCATGGAAGAAAAACTGGACATTGCCCATTTCCAGAACTTCTGGAAAATTCAGCAGCAGACCGCAAAACACATGGAGCGGGAGGCTGCCTTAGCGCATATCGTCAATTTTATCGAGCATCACAACACCTGCGCCCTGGCCACCGGTGCCGGAGACTACGTCCGCTGCACCCCCATCGAGTACACCTTCATGGACGGGGAATTCTACCTCTATTCCGAGGGCGGCGACAAGTTCCTTGGTCTGGAGAAGAACAAGAACGTTTCCCTCGCCATTTTTGAGTATTACGGCGATAGGAACAACTCCCACGGTCTGCAGATCATGGGCGAGGCTACCCTCTATCCGCCCCGCTGCGAGCTGTTCAAGAAGGTCCTTGCCTTCAAGGGCATTCCCTACGACGTGATGAAGGCCGCCAAGGTGGATGTGGCTCTGATCCGCATCACGCCCAAGGTCTATGAAATGTACGACACAGATTTCGTAAAGGCCGGTTACGACGTGCGACAGATCGTGAGATTTTGAGATTGCGAAAGAGAAATGGGGCAAAAACATGACAGTCGGATTGGCAGTTTTTGATTATATTCCCGTGCTGCTGTTTGCCTTGACGGGCATTCTGTTGATGCGGGATCTGTACAACAAGCTCTCCAAGGGCGCCTTTGCCCTCATGGCCGCGGGTGTCATCATGGTGCTGGCGGCAGGCGTCTACAAGGCCACATGGAAGCTGGTCTACACCTTGGGCGTCGCGGACTTGTATCTTTTGAACAACGCCTTTTTGCCGATCCAGGCGGCGGGCTTCCTGCTGCTGGGGATCGGGCTTGTGGCCGGCAGCTTCTTCCCCCAGGGGAAGGGTAAAGTATATGCCGCCGCGCCGCTGGCGGCGGTTCCTCAGGAGCGGGGCGCGATGGTTTTCATCGTCTTTATGGTGCTGGGTTACCTGGGCTTTTGCGGCTCGATGACCCGGGTCGCCGCCCGGATGAAGAAAAGGGGCGCCGTTGTTTTGTATGTTCTGTCCTTTGCTCTGCTCATGGGCATGGGCTATCTGGGCAGCCGGGAATTCGGCAACGACGGAGGGATGAACTGGATCGAGGAGGGCGTCAACACCGCCGCCCAGCTCTGTCTGCTTGCAGCGACGCTGAGCCTGCATAAGGCCGGACTGTCACAGAAAGAGAGTCTGTGACCATGGAGCCCGCAAAAAAGCGATCCCGCCTGCTTCGATGGATTGCGCTGGGGCTGCTTCTGGCGCTGCTGGCCGGAACCGCGGTCTATTTCAGCACCTATTACCCTGCTACAGAGGAGGCCCTGGCGGTGATCTCCCGCCCTGCGGCGGGAATCACCGTGGAGGAGCTTCCGGGAGAGCGGATTGCTTTTGTTCCGGAGCAGCCCGTGGCGGGACTGATCTTCTACCCGGGCGGGAAGGTCCAGTATGAGGCCTACGCTCCCCTGATGGAGGCCTGCGCCCGGCGGGGCGTACTCTGCGTGCTGGTGCACATGCCGTTCAACCTGGCGGTCTTTTCCCCCAACGCTGCCGGCGGGATCCAGTCGGATTACCCGGAGGTGGAGCGCTGGTACATCGGCGGCCACTCCTTGGGCGGGGTTATGGCGGCAAGCTATGCCGCCGCCCACCCGGAGGAATTGGAGGGGCTTCTGCTGTTGGCAGCCTGGTCCACTGAGGATCTGCGCAGATGCGGACTGTCGGCCCTGACGGTGACCGGCACCGAAGACGGGGTACTGAACCTGAAGAAGTATGAGGAAAACCTGATCCATCTTCCAATGGATGCAGTCACCGTCAACATCGAGGGCGGCAATCATGCCCAGTTCGGCAGCTACGGGCCCCAGCGCGGCGACGGGACGGCGGCTATCTCTCCTGAGAAACAATGGGAGCATACCGCGGACGCCGTGGCGCTCTGGATAGCAAAGGAGAATTGAAAAATGAGAGAGATTCTGATATCTGTCATGCCAGTGACCATGTGGGTACTGACGGCGCTGAATCTGGCGCTGACCCTTTCCCTGTTCCTTCTGTGGCGAAAGCGGAAGCTGACCTCTGCCCTCTGGATGGGGCTTGTGGCATTTGGCCTGTTTTATGACGCCCTGATCCTCTCCCTGGGCACGGTGCTACCTGAGGGAAGCCTTTTACAGGGACTGAGTCTGCCTCGCTTTGTGCTGCACTGCGGCTTGATCCCCCTGCTGTTCCCCATCTGCGCCGAGGGACTGGGCCTGAGGCGGGGAGGACGGATCGCGGTCTGGATCGTGACCGGGCTGATTATGGCCGTGGGCGTTGCCGCCGGCTTTGCCACCCGGCTGGAGCCCCAGACCGTGGGCGGCGTGATCCGCTATGCCAGCACCAAGGGCTTGACGCCCGGCTGGTCTACCGGAATCCAGAATGCCCTGAGCTATGGGCCGATCATCGTCCTGATGGTCTGCGGTGTCATCGTGTGGATCCTGCGGAAGCGGCCGGAGCTGTTTCTCAGCGGACTGGCCATGTTCATCTTCTCCGCGCTGGCCCCTGCCACTGGGAACATGGATCTCATGTTCTTTATCAGCATGTTCGGCGAGGTCCTTATGGTATTTTTCTTCTGGCTTTACGGGAAAAAACGACAAGGAGCAGACAAATGAAAACGGTAGTCATTACCGGCTCTGCCAGAGGCTTCGGCCTGTGCCAGGCCAGTAAGTTCAAGAGCCTCGGCTGCAACGTGGTGCTCTCGGACGTAAATGAGGAAAACCTCAAAAAAGCCGCAGCAGAACTGGAAAGCATCGGTCCAGGAGAAACAAAAGTAATCTGGACAATCTGCGATGTGACCGACTGCGCCGCGCTGCAGCGGCTCTGGGACCTGGCAAAGGAACACTTCGGCGCCGTGGACATCTGGGTCAACAACGCGGGAGTCAACTCCCCGGACAAGCCGGTCTGCGAGCTGAGCCAGAAGGAGATCAGCTTCCTTCTGGACATCGATCTCAAGGGCACGGTTTACGGTTCGAAGATCGCCTTTGCCGGTATGAAGGAGCAGGGCTTCGGCCAGATTTACAATGTGGAGGGCTATGGCTCCAACGACGCCATGATGACAGGTCTCACCCTGTATGGCACCGCCAAGCGCGCCGTGACCTACTTTACCCGCTCCCTCGCCAAGGAAAGCCACGACATGACCGGCGACAAGGTTCTGATCTGCCGGCTGACGCCTGGCATCATGATTACGGATTTCATCAAAACCGCCAACGGCGGCAGCACCCACATCGAGCTGCCGGAGAAGACCAAAAAAGTCTACAACATTCTGGGCGATTACCCTGAGACGATCGTGGAGTACGCGGTGCCCCGGATGCTGGCAAACACGAAAAACGACGCCAGAATCATGTGGCTTACCAACCGTCGGGCCTTCGGCCGATTCCTGACTGCGGGCTTCAAAAAACGGGACTTCTTCGCGTGATAAAGACGGCAACACCTGCGGCTGCGTAGGAAGCAGCTGCAGGTGTTTTCTTGTGTGCCGGGCATGGCACAATTCTCACAGGTGAAAGTCCTGCCACGCGTATTTACCGCCAAGTGTAGCGAACCGCAAGCTGCTGTCTGCAAAGACAGGAGGGGAGGAAGCGGAGTACCTCGCTGCTCAGAAGAGTCACAGTAGCTGTGCTTGAACATCACAAGGTATCAAAACAAGGGTTCCCAGCCAGCAGTTCCAATAGGACTCAAACCCATAATCTCGATATTGCTAACCGACATTCAGGAGGTGATTGGAAATAAAATTGAGGTCAAGAATACAAAACAATTATGCTTGATTTTTCCCTTGCTTTTTGCTATACTTTAACTGTCAAGCGTGGCAACACAAAGTCAGATAGCCCATCCCGAACGATGGAATATGACGAATGTGGATAATATGAGCTAAATAGTCCTAGCAAAATCGCTTAAGATGGCTTTGCCAGGAGCGAATGGGAATAAAGATCCAGAGCGCTAAAAATCCTTATTTCACAAGGGTTTGCAGCCTCTGAAAATCGGCTCTGACAATCAACTGATAACATTTCCCGAAGCTAAACTTATAGCTTAATGTCTGCTGGTTAAATCCCTGGAAACACCTGAAAGGCAATACTAGCCTGTAACAGAACCAAGACCAAAAGACGACCAAACCCCTGCACCTGTTGGTATCACAAACCAACAGGCGCAGGGGTCTTCTCTGTATCTCCTCGACAGCTGAAACAGGATTAACCCCAGGGATAATACACATCAAAAATAAAGAAAACTGGCACCGGGATGGCATGGTTTCCCAAGAACTGGTCTGTGAAGGACATGGTTCGAGCGGGTGAGCACGTAAGCCGTTTGAAGCATAATCGAGGTGTTACGGACGGCGTGACAATCTGGGGCACATACAAAGGCGTCAGAGTCGGTGTGATCAAAACACATGGTCAAGTGGCAACCATATTCCCGGATGCACAAAACCAGCCGAGTAGGAGGAGGAAGAAGTAATGGATGTTTTCACGAGAATACATGCAGCTATCCATGAAAGGGTCACGAACCCCAATGCCAACTACTATGCAGTTCCTTGGTGGGAAAAAGAAATCGAAGCATTGACAATCGATGTCGCTGCTTCCATCCGATTCTTCCGGCAGGAATGCACAGACGAAGAAATCTGGTGGCTTGGCGAGATCGTAGAGGACCTTGCGGAAAAAACACAGAGCAGTGAGCTTCTGCAAAGCATGCGGGATCGAGCTGAATTGGTACAGGACAAACAGAAACGAAAAGACGCCATGAAGGATATCGACGATGCATTCGACTTCATTACGGGTTAAGGGAGGGTGCCCTGTGGCCAACAGGCGCAGGCCTTTCATTATCATTCAGCGGTTGCTGAACCGTGGTGATACCAAAGCTTCACCACATAACCACAGCGCAAAGTGCTGGCTTTCATGGGGGCGGAGCGCCCGGAAAACTGTCCAGTGGACAGTTTTCAGCGTAGAACGGGCCGGCAGGCCACGGAATTGGGGGCGGAGCCACAGCGTTTTGCAATTTGTATAACAATTGCATTGCTTGCCACTATTATGTCGTTCCCCGCTGGATGAGTACAGGCGTCGTTGTGAAGGATTGAATTTGGCGTTTGGGATGCTTGATTTTTTGCAGAACCAGTCGGCCTGCTTCCTGGCCCATCTCATACATATTGATATC
>JAFUBA010000049.1 GCA_017460395.1 Clostridia bacterium
ACAGTGTGCCTTCCTGGAAGCGTTTTTCCGCTTCCTCCATGATCTTTTCCGTGGCGGATACGCCGCAGCGGTCCGCACCGGCCGCTCTTGCCGCCAGAACGGTATCCAGATCGCGGATGCCGCCGGAACCCTTCACCCGCACGTTTTTGGACACCGATGCGCGCATCAGCTTCAGGTCCTCGATCGTGCAGCCCTTGGTGCCATAGCCTGTGGAGGTCTTCACAAAGTCGGCGCCTGCCTCCTCCGAGAGCTCGCAGGCCCGCTTTTTCTGTTCATCCGTCAGATAGCAGGTCTCGATAATGACCTTCACGATGGCGCCCTGTGCGTGGGCCAGCTCCACAATGCTCCGGATCTCGTTGCGGACATATTCCTCATCGCCTGCAATCATGCGGCCGATATGGATCACCATATCCAGCTCCTCGCAGCCCTCCCTCAGGGCCAGAGCCGCCTGCTGCACCTTGGTCTCGGTCTGCTCATCCCCGTGGGGAAAGCCGATGACCGTGCATACTTTCACGCCGGAGCCCTTCAGGAGCTCTGCCATCAGCGGCACGTCGCAGGGACGGGCGCACATGCTGGCCGTGTGATATTTCAGCGCCACCTCCGCTCCGTGGCGGATGTCCTTCTCGGTCAGATACGGCTGCAGGGTGGAGTGATCCAGCATGCCGGCAATATCCTGTGGTTTCAGTGCCATCTTCTTCTCCTCCTGATGTTGATATTCTGTCGTGCCCTGATGTTCCCCTCATTTACCACCTGGGAGGCACGTCCGGGCAGGTACCGTGCACCTTTGCGGCCCGAATCTCCACGTAGCACCCGCATTTCCTGCAGGTGCCGTTGAGAAGCTCCGGGCAGGCAAGGCAGCTGCGAAGCCGTGCGCGGTAGATTTCATCCCGTGCCCGCTGCTCCGATGGCATCGTCTCCAGAACCTCCCGGATCGTCCTTGCCATCTCGGGCATCCAGTCCTCCGACAGGCAGCGACAGGGCTTACCCGAGGACATTCAGGTGCAGTGTGGCCACAGAGCAGGCCGGCATGGTGAAGGTCACCTGTGTACCGTCTCCATGCGCTGTCACCTCTGCGCCATCGATGCTCTTGGGCGCAACCTGATCCGGCTGCTCGAAGGTATTCATGGACTGCGGCGCGCCGCAGAGGACCTCGCCTCCGAGGATCTCTGCCCGTACACCCTGCAGGTAGACGGACACAGGAGCTGCCTTCTCCCCGTCGAGGTTTGAGCACGTCACGGTGATCTTTCCATCCCGCACAGAAGCGGATGCACTGATCTGCTTTGCGCCGCCCGGGATCCTGTCGGCGAGCACGCCGGTTTCCAGCGCCTGCGCATCCTGATGGTCCCGGTACATGCCAAACACGTGATAGGTCGGGGTCAGGACCATCTTGTCGCCCTCGGTCAGGATCATCGCCTGAAGGACGTTGACCATCTGCGCAATACAGCAGATGCCCAGTCGGTCCGCATGATGCTGGAAGATATCCAGTGTCACCGATGCCACCATGGCATCCCGCATGGTGTTCTGCTGATAGAGGAAGCCTGGGTTGGTGCCCGGCTCCACATTGTGCCAGGTGCCCCACTCGTCCACCAGGAGCTTGACCTTCTTCTCCGGATCGTAGCGGTCCATGATCGCAAGGTGCCCACGGATCAGATCCTCCATCCGAAGGGCCCGCTCCAGGGTCCTGTAGTACATCTCAAGGTCAAACTCGGTGGCGCTTCCCTTGTCCTTCCAGTCGCTGGTGGGCACGGTATAGTAGTGCAGCGTCAGACCGTCCATGCAGTGGCCCGCCCGCTCCATGAGAGTCTCGGTCCAGTGCCAGTCCCCCTCGCTGGGACCGCACGCGATCCGGAAGAGGCGGTGATCGCCGTAGTTCCTGCAGTAGGTCTGATAGCGGCGGTACTCGTCCGCATAATACTCCGGCCGCATATTGCCGCCACAGCCCCAGTTTTCATTGCCCACGCCGAAATACCTGACGCCGAAGGCTTCTTTCTGGCCGTTCTTCCATCTCTCCTGCACCACGGAGGAATCGCCGTCGGAATTGAGGTATTCCACCCACTCGGCCATCTCCCGCACAGAGCCGGAGCCCACGTTGGCATTGATATACGGTTCGCAGCCCACCTGTCTGCACAGTTCCAGAAACTCATGGGTGCCGAAGGAATTGTCCTCCACCACCCCGCCCCAGTTGGTGTTCACCATCCGCTTGCGGTTTTCCCCGATGCCGTCCCGCCAGTGGTACTCGTCTGCAAAGCAGCCGCCCGGCCAGCGGATCATGGGCACACGGATCGCCCGGAGAGCCTCCACCACATCCTGGCGGATGCCGTTGACATTGGGAATGGCAGAGTCCTTTCCCACAAACACGCCGCCGTAAATGCACCGGCCGAGATGCTCTGCGAACTGGCCGTAAATCAGCCTGCTGATCTGACTGCCCGGATGGGCAGCATCCACATAGATGATCGGATTCATGTAAGGGTTCTCCTTTACATTGTTACCTGTGTTTTCCTGCACGCTTTGCATTTTTCTCGCCCTGCAGCACCGGGTCCTCGAGGTTTTTCAGGCTGATCTCCCGTTTTCCCTCCTCAATCTCATGCACCATCTGCACAAGACGGCGGTTGACCGGGCAGGACACGCGCATCTGTCTTCCCATGTCTGCAAGGTAGCCGTTAAAACTGTCGACCTCCGTCCGCTGCCCCCGCTCAAGGGACTGCAGGGAGGAAGATTTCAGGTTGCGGTACTTCAGCCCCACCACAAAGATCGTCGCATGGCGCCGGAAGTCATCTGTCCACCTGTCGCCCTTCATGAGCGCATAATAATCCAGTTTCCCGCCGTAGGGAGGCAGGTTCAGCTTCATCGCCCGGGCAATCCTGACTGCCTCGTCAATGATGTTCAGGAAAATCCTCCTGGCATCCCCGCGCCGCATCATCTCGCCCAGTTTCAGTCCGCAGATGGCTCCGAGGGAGGTGATGCAGCTGTTGACGATGAGCTTGGAATAGAGCTGTTCGTAAATATGGGTGGTGGTCTGGGTCCTCGTCACTTTTCCAAGGGCCGTGGCCAGCGCCTTCAGGCTGTCTGTCACCATGCCGTCCATGGTCCCGATGACCAGGTCGCCGGTGGAGGTCATCTCCGCTTCCCCGCGTCCCGTCATGGTTGCGCCAAAGCCCATCATGCAGCCGACCACGCGATTTCTGCCCACGATCTCGGCCAGCTTTTCAAGGCAGATGCCGTTCTGCATGCTCACCACCATGGACTCAGGCGTGAGATGCGGCAGCACCCGTCTGGCGGCGTCCGGCATGTCGTACGCCTTGGTGACAATCAGGCAGGCATCGAAATTGCCCTCGACCTCCTCGATTTCCGTCACAGCGTTGACCCGGATCCAGTGATCGCCCTGGATGCCCGTGATGTGCAGGCCCTGCCCGTTTGCCCGGTCCGCAGTCTCCCGGTGTTTGCATACCAGGGTTACATCCTCACCTGCCTGGGCCATGAAGGCTGCCATGATGCTTCCGATGGCCCCGGCTCCGATTACCAGAATTTTCATGTGATTTCACTTCTTCTTTTGGTGTTCGTCTGAGCAGGAATCAAAGAATTCGTGAAATACGCAAAAAAGCGCCATCCGGCGCTTTTTTATCAGTCTTCCTCATCCTCTTCCGGCAGCTCGGCATTGTGGAAGACATTCTGCACATCGTCATTGTCCTCCAGCATGTCCAGCAGCTTCTGAATCTTGGTCAGTGTATCCGGATCGGTGACAGACACGGTATTCTGGGGGATCATCCGGACCTCGGCCTCCAGGAATGACAGGCCCTGCTTTTCAAGCGCCTCGCGAACGGTGGAAAAATCGTTGGGTGTCGTGTAAATCTCATACGCGTCATCCAGCGCCTTCACATCTTCCGCACCGGCGTCCAGAGCCATCATCATCATTTCGTCCTCATCGCTGTCCGGGGTACGCTCCACGACCATCAGGCCCTTCTCGTCGAACATGAAGGACACAGACCCCGTCGTGCCAAGATTGCCGTCATTCTTTGCAAAGCAGTGGCGCATATCGCTGGCAGTACGGTTGCGGTTGTCAGTGATGGTCTCCACGATCACAGCCACACCACCGGGGGCATAGCCTTCATAGGTGATCTGCTCATAGACCACGTTGGACAGTTCGCCGCTGGCCTTCTTGATAGAACGCTGAATGTTATCATTCGGCATGTTGTTCGCCTTGGCCTTGGCGATGACATCGCGCAGCTTGCCGTTGGACTCGGGGTTTGCTCCGCCCTCGCGCACCGCGATGGCGATCTCACGGCCGATCTTGGTAAAGATCGCGCCGCGGGCAGCATCCGCCTTGCCCTTCTTTGCCTGAATATTATGCCACTTGGAATGACCTGACATCGTATCCCTCCAAAATCATATCTGCCCGGGAAGGCAGTCTCACAATCTTCATTCGGCCACAGGCCGACTGTTTCCTGTCAAACAGCGGAATTATATCATCGCGCTTTTTGGTACGTCAAGCTTGCACGCCGCCCTCCCGGCAGCTTTTTGGCACATGAAACCCGGCTTTTTTCTGTCAGGAACCCATGATCAGCTCTGTGATCTTTGGGACAATCGCACTGTCAAAGCGGAAGGCTGCCGCCTTCGGGTGACCGCCGCCCCCGTATTTCCATGCAATCTTCGTCAGGTCAATGTCCTCGCGCTTTGTCCTGAGGCTGACCCCGCTCGGCATGTAGATGACCGCCGCGATCTCGATCTCAGGGTGCTCCCGCAGGACATAATCGGCCAGAGAGGAGATGTCCTGATCCGCATACACCACGGCCGTCTGACAGCCCTCAAACTCGATCACGTGCATCGCCCGTTCCTTGCGGCGGCACAGCAGATCCCGCTCCTCCATCCGGTGGTGGATGGCCTGCTCCCAGTAATAGGAAATCCGGAAGGGCTGTCCCTTCTCAAGATCGTCCAGCGCCATCTCCACAAAGGCCTCGTGCCCGAGGATCTCGTGGAGGAAGTTCAGTTTCTCAGAGTAGCTGAGGATATCCTGGTCAAACCGCCACGTGTCATAGAGGGTGACCGCCTCCACAAACTCGTCCAGGGCCTCACTGTGCTCGGGGCACACATCGTAGAGGAGGGATGTGCCGCACACATCCTCGGCGGTATTGACCGTCATCCAGGGGTAGGAGGGCATGTCCGGGTGGGCCGGATGGTGGTCCAGCAGCTGCAGCCTGTCCTTCTGCGCCTTTTTGAGACTGTTCAGACGCTGTGCCGTCCTTGGATCGACCGAGATATCGGTGATCAGGATGCGGTCCGTCTTTTTGTGCTCATCCAGAAACGCGTTCACGTTCCGGTTGATGGTCCCCAGCGTGCAGTAGTGTACCTCGATGGGCTCGTTCAGCTTTTTTGCCCAGAGCGTGGCCAGTACGGCACAGCCCACACCGTCCAGGTCATCGTGCGTAAACAGATCAAACATGTCTTTTCCTCTTTCATCGCTTATGTTGTGTCGTCTGGTTGGCTGTCCTGTGTCAGTCTGCGCCGTCCAGTTCATACATCTCTGCCCTGGCTGTGCGCATTTCACCATCTCTGTCGCCAGCCTCGCACCGCCACAGCTGCACTTTCCCCGGGAGACTCACCACGAACGGGAACAGCTTCTCCGAGGTGGCAGCGCCCGTATGCCCGAGGTGATCCATGGCAATGAGGGAAATGTGGCACTCCTCCTCACCCAGGGCACGCTTTGTCCTGACAAAATCGCCGAGTGCGGCCTCGCAGGCCTTCTGCGGCGCCATGCCGCTCCGCATGAGGGACACCACCTGAAAGCTCAGGCAGCCTCGCATGATGTCCTCCCCCAGGCCCGTGGCGGCTGCTGCCCCCACCCGGCTGTCGCAGTAGTAGCCGCTGCCCGGGATCGGCGAATCGCCCACCCGCCCAAGTTCCTTCATAAACAGGCCCGAGGTACTGGTGGCCGCCACCATGTGGCCCTCCTGCATGCCAATGACGCAGACCGTATCGTGGCCGTCGTAGGGCCTGTCTGTGCCCTGCGCCCTGGCGCTCGCATCCGCCCATCGCTCGCGGGCTCTGTCGGTCAGCATGCTGCGCATGGGGATCCCGTGCTCTCCGGCAAACTGCCGGGCGCCCTCCCCTGCCAGCATCCAGTTGAGTTCCCGCCCGCAAAGGAGCCTTGCTGCCCGCACCGGGCTGCTGATGTCCTCTGCGGCCATAATGGCCCCGCACCTCAGATCATCGCCGCGCATCCACCCGGCATCCAGACGGACTCTGCCGTCCCTGGCGGGCAGTCCGCCGTATCCCACAGACTGAAAGGAAGGATTGTCCTCCACCGCCCGCACGGCCGTCTCCACCGCGTCCGGGAGATCACCGCCTGCACGCAGGAGCTCCTCCGCCCTCTGCATGCCCTCATAGCTCATTTTCCACGTGGCAATCATGGCATAGCGCGTCTGTGTCATCTGCTGTATCCCCCTGTTTTCCCTTGCCGCTGTGATTCCCTGCCCTTTGCTTTTTTCAGGGCGCCTGCTATGATATGGAACGCGCTGCCCCTTGTCAAAGTACTTTTGACCGCACGACGGGTGCAGTCTGTTTTTCTGTCCTCGGCTTCGACATGCCCCGCAATTTTTCAGTTTTCTTGAGGTACGCTATGCGCTCTGTTTCTTCTGTTTCCCTTCGGCGCCGCCTCATCGGCGACCGTGTCTTTTACCGGAAGGTGCTGACGGTGGTCATGCCCATGATCATCCAGAACGGCATCACCAACTTTGTCTCCCTCCTGGACAATCTCATGGTCGGCAGCCTCGGCACGGAGCAGATGTCCGGCGTTGCCATCGTCAATCAGCTCCTGTTCGTCTTCAATCTGTGCATTTTCGGCGGACTGTCGGGGGCCGGCATCTTCACCTCCCAGTTCTACGGAAAAAAGGACCAGGAGGGCGTGCGCGACACCTTCCGGTATAAGGCGCTCCTGGGCATATTCCTCACGCTCGCGGCCCTCATTGTTTTCTATTTCTTCGGGTCTCCCCTGATCTCTCTCTATCTCACGGACACCACGGACGGCCCGGCCATTCAGACCACACTCAGGAGCGGGGAAGCGTATCTTCGCATCATGATGCTCTCCCTGCCCGCCTTCATGGTGGTCCAGATCTACACATCCACCCTCAGGGAGTGCTCGGAAACCATGCTGCCCATGAAGGCAGGGATCATCGCCGTGATGGTCAATCTCCTCTTCAACTGGATCCTGATCTGGGGACACCTCGGGTTCCCGGCCCTGGGCGTTCAGGGCGCCGCCATCGCGACGGTCCTGTCGAGGTTGGTGGAGCTCGGTATCGTCTGCATATGGACCCATCGCCACACGGCCCTCTGTCCATGGATCGAGGGTGCCTGGCGGCACCTTCGCGTGCCCGGAGCCCTTGCCAGGAAAATCACCATCAAGGGATCACCGCTGCTCATCAATGAGGCGCTCTGGTCCTCGGCCATGGCCTTTCTCAACCAGTGCTACTCTGTGCGCGGGCTGTCTGTGGTCGCCGCCATGAATATCTCCTCCACCTTCACAAACCTTTTCAACGTCGTCTTCCTCTCCATGGGCAGTGCCGTGTCCATCATGGTGGGACAGCGGCTGGGTGCCGGAGATATGGAGGGCGCCCGCGATACCGACACCAAGATGATCACCTTCTCCATCTTCCTCGCCTCCTCCTCGGCCGTCCTGCTCCTTCTGACCTCCCCGCTCTTCCCCAGGCTCTACAACACTTCAGACGACGTGCGCTCCCTCGCCACCCGCCTGATGATGGTCACCGCCCTGTTCATGCCCATGAATGCTTTCCTCAATGCCACCTACTTCACCCTCAGAAGCGGCGGCAAGACCATCATCACCTTCGTGTTTGACTCTGTGTTTGCCTGGGTGGTGTCCATCCCTGTCGTATTCCTGCTCACCCGTCTCTCCTCCCTCCCGGTGCCGGGCATCCTCGCCTGCGAGCAGGGGGCGAACATCTTCAAGTGCATTCTCGGGTTTTATCTGGTGCGCAAGGGTGTCTGGCTCCACAACATGGTCGCCGGCGATGCAACGAAGGATGGCTGATATTACATTTAATCGTTATGTGTGATATAAATTACGAATTTACAGATTAGCCTGTCAGGACAATGACAGGCTAATCTTTTCGTGATATACTGATGCTCACAAAGATCCGGAACGGATCTTTGTAGAAAACCGTTCTGCCCGCGGACCCTCTGTGAGGCTTCCGGATCACTCTTTGAGCAGACATACAGTTTCCTCACCTCCCAAAGAACCCTTTCAGGCAAGCGCCTGATATTCTATTCAGAAAGGAGTCCCTGACATGAAATCGTTTCGCCGCAGTCTGCCGACAAACAGCCCCCGATACCTCTGGGGTTCGTATACCCAGGCCGAACATATTGTCGGCCTGTCATATTTTCATGCGCCTGTGGAATGGATCACATCCTGTTCTCCGCATTCTGGGCACACATCGGACATAGTTCCCGGGGACTTCTTCCCGCAAGATACCTGAGAGCGTCACCGGATACAGCCCAAGCATAAGAACAGACAGATATGTACATCTGCACCTTCCACCGCGCAAAAAGCAGTCGGTGGAAGGTTTTTCTTTTGTCTTTCTGATTTTGGATTCGTTTTTGTTTTTCACTTTTGTTTTTTCACTTTGACTGGTCCCGAAAGGAGAGTCGATTTCCATGCAGCAGTGTGTTGCCGTCATCAACATGCAGAGAACCGGGCGGACCATCAGCGCCCTGAGAGAGCAGCGCGGCCTGAGCGTAAAGCAGCTTCAGGAGCGTCTGGGGCTTGCCACACCTCAGGCCATCTACAAGTGGCAGCGTGGCGAAACGATGCCCACCGTGGACAACCTGGTGATTCTGGCCGGCATCTTCTCTGTCCCCCTGGACGATCTGGTGGAGGTGGATTACCTGGGCAGGTCCGCCTAAACTGTGCGATCTGGTCTTCTTTGCCATGTTTTCTTCCCTCTTGACGCTCCATGGGGGAATCCATATAATGGCGACGGTTCGTCTTTAAGCGGGTCCCGTGAGGCCAGGAAGACCGACTGCCGCCCCGAAAACAGGGGTGTCATTTGCTGTCGCCATCTTCCTGCTGAAAAGCAGGAATTTTTCTTTGGAAGACACGCATGCAGCCAAAGGCCCGGGCCCGGACGATCCTACTATGTGTCTGAGGAGGTCTGCGCATGAGTTCCTTATCTTCCACTTCTTTCCATGTGTCCGCCTCTCCCTATGTCCGTTTTCTTCCAGATTCTGTCAAAAATCTGGTTTTTCAGTCTTCCTCGATTCAGTCTCCTCTGGACGAATCCCGTCTTTTCCTTTTTCCCGGCTTCTGTGATGTCCATGTGCATTTCAGAGAGCCGGGTTTTTCTTATAAGGAGACCATTCGCACGGGTTCCCTCTCAGCTGCCCGCGGCGGATACACCGCCGTGTGTCCCATGCCGAACCTGAACCCCGTTCCGGATACCCTGCCTCATCTTTCAGAGGAGCTCGCCCTCATCCGGGACACGGCCTGCATCCACGTCTATCCCTACGGAGCCATCTCCATGGAAGAGAAAGGTGAGACGCTCGCAGACCTGGAGAGCATGGCAGAACATGTCATCGCCTTCTCCGATGACGGCCATGGCGTGCAGCAAAACGAGATCATGCGGGAGGCCATGCTGCGCGCAAAGGCTCTGGGGAAGATCATCGCCGCCCACTGCGAGGACAATTCGCTGCTTCGCGGCGGCTGCATCCATGATGGTTCATGGGCCCGGGAGCACGGCTTTCCCGGCATCTGTTCCGAGAGCGAATGGGGCCAGATCGCGCGGGACCTGGAGCTGTGCGCACAGACCGGCTGCAGCTACCATGTGTGCCACATTTCCACCAAAGAGAGCGTGCACATCATCCGCGAGGCCAAAAAGAGCGGGATCGATGTGACCTGCGAGACCGGTCCCCACTATCTTGTTCTGGACGATCATGACCTGATCGATGAGGGAAGATTCAAGATGAATCCACCACTCCGGGGAAGGGAAGACCGGGAGGCGCTGATCGAGGGGCTGCAGGACGGCACCATCGACATGATCGCCACCGACCACGCGCCCCACGCCCCGGAGGAAAAGGCCAAAGGCCTGCGCGGCAGCGCCTTTGGCATCGTGGGTCTCGAGTGCGCCTTCCCCGTGCTCTACACCCGCCTTGTCAGAAAGGGTCTCATCACCCTCCAGCAGCTGATCGACCGCATGGCCTATGCACCTAGAAAGCGCTTCAGGATCCCTCTGGAGGAAGACAGCTTTACCCTGTGGGACCTGGGTGCGGAGGAGACCATCGATCCGGACGCCTTCCTCTCCATGGGAAGGTCCACGCCCTTTGCGGGCGACACCGTGAGTGGCAGGTGCCTGCTCACCGTGTCCAGCGGAAAGACCGTCTACCGGCACCCCAGCATCGCGTGATGCTCAGACATATTCATTTTGCTGACACTTTTGCCTTTATCCTCTGCCCGACCGGCGAGGATAATCCCCCAAGCTACATAAAGGAGGACGCATCCCATGTCCAAGCGCAGCGACCTGAAGAAGATCCTCATCATCGGTTCCGGCCCCATCGTCATCGGCCAGGCAGCAGAGTTTGACTACGCAGGCACTCAGGCCTGCCTTGCCCTCAAAGAGGAAGGGTACGAGGTGGTGCTGGTCAACTCCAA
>JAFUBA010000050.1 GCA_017460395.1 Clostridia bacterium
CCTTCGTCCTTTCCAGGCGCCAGGCAGGCCGATCTGGATGGGGCCTGCAGGGCACTGCTTCGAACATCCCTCTCAAAGCGCCTCATGCGCGATGCGCGGCTGCGCCTTCAGGACAGGGACTTTGACGCCGCCCTCGGCCTCGCCCTTCCCGATCCCACCCTCGAGGGCCTCCTGCTCATCGGGCGCCCCGGCCGCCTTGGCCACCTGCTGTCCGAACCGGCCGTCACGATCCGCGTGCGAGAAGCGCAGGCAGCCCGCGGAAAGCTCACCCCTCTGCCGCTAATCACGGCCCTTCAGGAGGTGATGGATGAGGTCGCCTGCCTCACCCGGGGTGATCCCTCATCTCCTGCCTTCTTTGACCTTATGTCCGTTCGCTCGGCCATCGCCTGGACGCTTCAGTGCCGGGACTACACCGTGCATCGGCCGCTTCAGGTGCAGATCGCGCGGGATCTTATCACCGTGTCCGCGCCCCTTGCGCGCGATATCCAGGCACCGCTTCTGGATGGGTACCTTGCACTCCTGGATCCCTCGCTCCTCTGTCCCCTCTGGCTGCGCCTGAACGAGAAGGCCCTGCTCCTTGGCGGCGAGCTGCCGAGGGTGGAGGAAATAGACGGCGAAATTCGCACCATCATCCCCGTCTGCCGCCCGTCGGAGGAATGGCAGGCCATCGCATCCCGCCTGAGGGAGGAGCTCGGCCCCAGGGAAGACCGCCGCCAGCTCGCCGCATGCCTCCTCGTCCTGCGTGTCATGAGCGCGCTCCGGAAGAGCTCCTTTGAATCCCTCCAGGGGACGGTGCCCCTTTCCGCGGAGGAGCTCGCGGACGCCCTCAGGACGCTCCTTCGCCTCGAGCTCCTCGTGGAATGCCAAAGCGGCATCATCTTCCGGGCGCCCCAGGACCCGATCTTCCTGCAGAATCCCCGGCTGCTTCTCGCCATGGACCTTCTGGAGGAGCGAGGGTACCTCACGCGGGATGGCCTTGCAGGGCATCTGCAGCTCCCGCAGCACATGGCCTACGCCCTCCTGCGCCGCCTGACGGACGAAGGGTATCTTCGCATGGAGCACACGGGAAGAGCTGTGCAGTACCTGCCATCCCATCGCAACATCCGCTTCCTGATCCCGGATGCGGAGAAAAACACACCGGAGACGACGACATGAACCATACCAGCGCAAGCACACCCGTATCCGTTCCCGTGCTCTTTGAAAACCCGGACCTCCTCATCTGCGAAAAGCCCGCAGGCGTCGAGTGCGAGCACGATCTTCCAGCCCTTCTGCAGTCTCAGCTTGGCCTTCCCGTGTATGCGGTCCACCGGCTCGACCAGAATGTGGGCGGCCTCATGGTCTATGCAAAGACCCGCCCTGCCGCCGCCAGCCTCGCCCGTCTCATGGAGGAGAAGGGAACACCCGGCGAAGCCCCCGGCATCCGCAAGGAGTACGTGGCCCTCTGCCACGGGTGCCCTGAGCAGGAGGGCGACGGGCCCTGGACGCTCACAGACCTTCTCTTTAAGGACCCGAAGAAGAACAAGGTCTTCGTGGTCAGGTCCGTGCGCCGCGGGGTCCGGGAGGCGAGGCTTCGATACACCGTAAAATGGTCGGAGGAGGACAGGGCCCTTGTCAGGATCACCCTGGACACGGGCCGCAGCCACCAGATCCGGGTGCAGTTCGCCTCCCGTCACTGTCCCCTC
>JAFUBA010000051.1 GCA_017460395.1 Clostridia bacterium
AGGTGCTGTACCCGGTGTCTCCAGTGCCTGTTTCCATAAGGGATGCGCTGATTGTCCCGCCCTCTGGCGTAAACTTGTAGGCGTTGCTGAGAAGATTGAGCAGGACCCGGTTGAGATTCTTCCGGTCACACCACACATAGCGATGCTCTACCTGGCTGGTGTGTACCTGGAAATCCAGCTTTTTCTGCTTCATCTGCTCCGCAAACAGCTCCTGTATGCCGCAAAACACGTCACACAGGTCCACAGGGGAGAACTCCAATTCCAGCTTTCCGCTCTCTATGCGGCTCATCTCGAGGATATCGTTGATCAGCGCCAGCAGGTGCTGGCTGGAATTGTCGATCTTCTCAAGGTAACTGTGGAGTTTTGAGACGTCCCTCTCCTGACGGGCCAGGTTCGTATAGCCGATGATTGCATTCATGGGCGTCCGAATGTCGTGGGACATGTTGAAGAGAAACTGGCTCTTGGCAAGACTGCTCTCCACGGCATGGATCTTCTCACGCTCCGCGATCTCGTGCTTTTCCCGCACGATGTTCTGCACATAGAGCATGACGCCAAGACCGATGAAGATGATCAGCATCATGACAATGCCGCCGGAGGAGAGAGCGCGGTGCATCTGCTCCGCCTCCTGCATGGAGGCCAGCTGCTTTGCCATCCACATGAGCGCTGAATACACAAGCAGGGCAAAGAGGACAACACCGGAGGTGGACATGCCGCTGTACTCTGTGAGGGTGCTTTTCACCACCGTGCGCCAGTAGAACACAAACCCAAGCAGACACCACAGGGACAGAAGCAGGAAGGCCTCGCTGCCCATGGCCTCCATGGCAGACAGTCTCGGCACGAGCTGCACGATGACAAAGGCGATGGAGATGATGGTGCCCATCAGGCCCGTGACCTGCGCCTTTCTGGCGTTTTCTGCCCTGGCAATCTTGCAGGCGGCCGCGGAGGAATACCCGAAGCCGACGATCGCCCCGAAGGAGGTCAGGTCCACGAACCAGTTGAGGGTGTTGCGCCCGAACATGGAAAGAACGATGGACAGGACCATGATGAACACGATGCTGTAGGTGGTTTTGGAGAATTTCTCCGAGAGGATGCGGTCCTCCGCCATGGTGGAGAGCACCCGTGTGGTGGCGCGGTAGCCGCCGATGATGCCGGTCAGGATGGATGCGACGGCGGTGATGGTCATGATGACCAGCCCCACCGGGCCCATGACCGAGCGTGCCGCGAAAAATGTGGGCACGGAGGCCACGCCCTGCATCTGCTCCAGGTCTGCGATGTACTCCTGCCAGGTGGCATAGCCGTCCGGGGCTGCGGCAACGGAGATGAGCGCCATGGAGATATAGGCAAGCGTGGCCGCGAGGATGGAGAGTATGAGGATACCGCGCGAGCGTTTCATGGGGAACTTGAAGTGTGCGGTATCAAATGCGGTGACTTCAAAGCCGACAAACGCCCACGGCGCCATGATCACAAGACTGAAGACCGCATAGCCGTGCCTGAGTCCCCGGGTGCCAAAATCTTTCAAGGCTCCGCGCTCAAGGGCGGATGGGAGACAGAAGGCTGCGATCACGATGATGCCCACAAACAGCACGATGGACAGCACCGTGTGCAGTTTCTGCAGCATCGGTTTTGCCGCCACAAACAGCCCGCCCACCGCGGCCAGCACAGCGACCGACACCAGGGTCTCCCGAAGGTAGATATCGTTGCCGGCGACCGTGTAGTGCAAGCCTGTCTGTGCAGTCTCTGCAAACAGGGTGCGCACGACGAGAAAGAGCGCTGTACCGTTTAAGAAGACGATGGTCAGGTAGGACAGGCACAGGAACCAGCAGCTGAGAAAGGCGTGATCCCGGCCGAAGGCTTCCTTCGTGTAGGAGTATACACCGCCGGTGATGGACGAGCGCCCCATGAGGTAGGAAAAATTGCTGCCGATGATCAGCATCACGCAAAAACCAAGAACCATGGAAATGAGGGTGCCGAGGGGGCCTGCGACGGGCAGGAATGTATTGCCTGGCATGGCAAAGACACCCCAGCCCACCATACAGCCAAATGCCATGGCCCATACGTCCATGGGCGAGAGATACCGGTCCAGCACTGCCGCACCGTGATGGGGATCCATTGATTCACGCTCCTATCAGGACAATGACATTCATCAGTAGACCGCACAACCGCAGTGGCGTACCTGCTTCATTCGGCGCAGTGCCGTGTCTGCATCCTGGAAAATATCACCATTGGCCTTCTCACGGTCGGAAAAGGCCACACCGACGCAAAGGGAGACGGGCGTCTGATCCTCTGAATCGCTTAAAAGCATTTCGTTGACCTTTTCCACCTTGTCGAACACAAGCGCCTGCATGGAGCTGCGCATGCGCGACATGATGACCACAAACTCATCTTCCTTCAGACGGCAGATGTGGTCGGAGGAGCGGAAGCTGTCCTTGAGCATATCGGCCACGCGCTTGATCAGCCGGTCTGCCGCGCCGCGCCCGCCGCTGATCTTGACCTTGTTATAGCCGTCCAGATCCGCGATGAGCACGGCGATGTGGTCCTTATCTGAGTCGTGGAAGAGAATCTCAAAGGCCGTGTGATTGTACAGACCGGTCAGCGGATCGTGCAGCGCCTCATAGGTGAACCAGTCCCGCTTGACACCGGGTTCCTTCTTTTGTCCGACCAGCGGGGATTTCATCTGGATCTTGTCGGTGGCAAAGTGCTCAAATTCGTCTGCTGGCAGCGGGCGGGAAAAGTAATAGCCCTGCACAATATCACAGCCCATGCCCTTGAGCGCCATGAGCTGCTCAGCGGTCTCCACGCCCTCTGCGATGGTGGGCAGCTCCAGCGTCTTGGCCAGCTGGATCACAGCCTCCAGAAGCCGTGTGTCCTTGCGCTCCTTGAAGGCCGTGCGGATAAACTGCATGTCCAGCTTCAGCGCATCAATCGGCAGCTCTGAGATCATATTGAGTGAGGAATAGCCGGAACCAAAGTCATCCATCTCGATGCGGAACCCGTGCTCGCGAAGCTGAGTGACCTTGGCAATGATCTGTTCGGAGTCTCCGGTATAAGCGGACTCTGTCACCTCCAGCAGGATCTCGCTGAAGGAAAGACCGTTCTGCTCAACCAGTTCGACCAGCTTGTCCACCAGATGCGGATCATACATATCGATGCGGGAGACATTGATGGAAATCGGGACGGAGATGTTCTCGTTCTCTCTCCAGGCCCGGATCTGCCTGGCTACCTCCTGCCACACGTAGTTGTCCAGCGCCTGAATGAGACCGTTCTGCTCAAAGACCGGGATAAATACGCCGGGACTGACCATGCCAAGCGTCGGATGCTTCCAGCGCACAAGCGCTTCAGCGCTGCTGAGCGCGGGCACATCGCCCTGAATGCTGAACTTTGGCTGGTAGTATACCAGGAACTGCTTTTCCCTGAGCGCGGTGTGAAAGTCGTCAATGAGCTGCTCGGCAAAGATCTCAGACTCCCGGAGGGAGTCGTCATAGACACCGATGGCGCGGGTGAAATTGTTCCGCACGGTATCGGCGGCCAGCTTGGCGCGGTCGAAGCGGCGCTCAATGTCGATGGTCTTGTCGACATTGGAGTACACGCCCATGCGCACGCGCACCCGGTTCTCGCTCTTCCCGTCGGTATCTAGCATCAGGGCGGCGGCGTCCAGCATATCGTCGTACTTGTTGCGGTGCGGGCAGTACACCAGGAAGGTATCCGCCTCGCGCCGGCACACGATGCCGCCTGCATCCTGGACGACCAGGCGGATGCGCTCGCCCACGCGCTTGAGCAGCTCATCTCCGAAGGCCTTCCCGTAGCGTTCATTGATCATGTGGAAATGATTGATGTCGATGACAATGGCATCGGTGGGCAGATCCTTGTGATACACATCGAACTGCCCGGCGTAACGATAGAAATATTCCCTGTTGTACAGCCCGGTCAGCTGATCGCGCTCCGTCCAGCGGATGATGTCGCGGTCCTCGGACAGCTCGATGGTGCGCAGCACGCGGGCGTGAATCACCTTGGGCTGCGGATAGGGCTTGGGAATAAAGTCGATGGCGCCAAGGGACAGACTTTCCACCTCGGCCTCCGTGTCCGCGGTCATCACGATGACAGGCAGCCGGGCATAATGACCGTCTTCCTTCAGCCACTTCAATACATCCAGACCGTGCATGTCCGGAAGATTCAGGTCCAGCAGAATCAGGCTGAGGATGTCATAGTGCTCGCGGACCTCTGCCATGGCCTCGGCGCCGGTTCCGGCCACCACGATATCATAGATGTCGCCCAGGATGA